>JBFMBQ010000126.1:0-4987 GCA_040755115.1 bacterium | reverse complement strand
ATTGTGATGTTCGTTGTATTTTTTTGACTTTTTATAAACATATATAAATGCGCCCCTGTAACAATTAACATCGTTATTGTGACTACCAACATCCATTTTGTTACTCTTTCCATTCTTTTTGATGAATTTTCAATCCTCATTAAAACCTTCTCTATTCTTTCGGTTTGTTGGTGTATTACACTTGCACCAATAGAAATACCCATTTTCAGCCTCCTAATAATATCAATTTTAACATATTTAATTTTACACCGGGTTCATAAATACAAGGAAGATCACAGTATCTCAATTTTGAACTTCTTCGCAAAACGAAAAGATTTTTGGAACCGCAGATGAACACGGATAGACACAGATTTTTCCTGCTAATTCCTTGTGTTCCTTCGCGTTCTTTGCATCTTTGCACACTTGCACGAAATCTTTAGTCTTTTATCCATCTGTCAAGGTCTGACACATTTATCCTCTTTAATGCTTTTGCAGCGTGGGCGGTTGAGTAATTTTATAGATGCCTTTGCCGTTGACGCTGGTAACATACAGAGCGCCGTTTTTAAAGGCGGGCGATGCAGGTCCCTTAAGTCCGCTGGAAATGATCTCTACTTTGCCTTTCTCGTCTATTCGGGCGATCTCGCCTTTGCCGTAAACGCAGACATAGAAATTACCCGCATTATCCGCAGTGATCCCGTCTGGAGCAAGAAGGGGCGATGCGAATGTTTTTTTCTTGCCTTTATCATCGCCGGCAGTGGAAATCACAACAGTCTTGTTTCCCAGCGATGAGTTGACAAAAAGCAAAGTGTCTCCATTCGCCAATAATACTCCGTTGGCATAAGGTATCTTCTCGGCGAGAATTTCCTTTTCCCCGTCGGGAGCGATTACCGTTACCCTGCCTGCTTCAGATTCAGAAACATAGATAGTGCCGTCCGCGGCGGCTGCAACGCCATTGGGCTGCTTGAGTCCTGAAGCGATAGTCTCCGATTTTGAGCCGTCTTCGGAGATTCTTTTAAGGTTGCCCGCAGGGAATTCCACGAGGTAAAGTCTGTTCCCGGAATCGCAAGCCATACCGGCGGGGTGATTGAAGCCTTCGGAAAAAAGTTTCAGTGTTTCATCATCAACAATTTCATAGATCTTTCCGCTTGCATTTTCAGCAACGAACAGCCTTCCGTTCGGGCAGAGTGCGATTCCTTCGGTCTTTTCAAGTTGATCGTCAAAAAGTATCTGAATGACAGCGTTCGTGTCTTTTGAGAATGCGAAAAACGATATTGAGAACACTATTAAAAAAACCGATGCAGTTGTGAAAAAGGTCTTTGTTATTTTCATGATTGAGAATCCCATTTCTTCCTAATCTGTAATAATCCTGAAAAAATATTTTATTGAACCACAGATGAACACCGATAGACTCAGATTTTTACCCGCGAATTTCACGAATTAACACGGATTTCTTTGCGTCCTCTGCGCCTTCTCTGTGTTCTCTGCGTGAACTCCTTTTCCAGCCCGCAGGGCAACAATCCTGTTTATCCTGTAAATCCCGTCTATTTAAAAATTACATCATATTTTCAGGAAACACATCAGGATGTATTATCTTGCGTTCCTTCTTTGAACATTCCCCAAGCGCCCGCCGCGCCGCTTCAAGCAGAAGTTTCAGCGAGGTGCTGCGCAAGCCGACAAACCAGCGGTATTTACCATGCAGTTTGAAAAACGGCGCTTCCGCCGGTCCCATCGTCCCTATGAAATGATCGGTCTCCAGCCCCCTGATCGTCTTATTCAATATATCCGCAAACCGCATCGCCGTATCTCTGGTCTCTTTCTGGTCGGCGGCACTGACGATGAAGTTCGCCATAAAGGTAAAGGGCGGAAACTTTGCCTTCCGTCGTATATCTATCTCGTAATTGAAAAACTCCTCAAAGTTGTGCGTGCGCGAGGCGGCGATGGCTGGATGCAGCGGCGCATAAGTCTGTATTAACGCCCTGCCCGGCATACGTCCCCTGCCTGCCCTGCCTGCTACCTGCGTCAGCAACTGAAAGGTGCGCTCAGTCGCGCGGAAATCGGGCATGTTGATTATGCTGTCCGCCGACACCACGCCGACGAAGGTAACGCCGGGAAAGTCAAAACCCTTTGCGATCATCTGCGTGCCGACGAGGACATCAATCTTGTGCTTTTCAAATTCCTCAATGAGTCGGCTGTATTCACCCTTTTGAGAAGTTGTATCTTTGTCCATTCGCTCAACTTTCGCATCAGTAAAGAACCGCTGCAACTGCCGATGAACCTTCTCGGTGCCGATGCCCATAGGTCGCAGAGTGCCGCCGCGGCAGTTCGGACATTGCGACGGCAAATCTCTCTTCGCCCCGCAGTAATGACACCTGACAGAAGAATCTTCCCTGTGATATTTCATCGCCACCGTGCAGTTATCGCACCTTATGGAGTCGCCGCAGCGTATGCACTGCACATACTGCGAATAGCCCCTGTGATTGAGAAAAACCAGACTCTGTTCACCGCGCTCAAGATTCAATTTCAACTCACGCAGCATCAATGCGCTGAAGGTGGAAACGGTGTGCTTGCGCTCCTCTTTGCGCATATCAACGATGGTGATTTCAGGCAGTTCGCTCTCGCCGATGCGTTCTGGCAGATACAGATAATCCGCCCTGCCTGTGCGCGTCATATTGATAGATTCAATTGACGGGGTTGCGCTGCCGAGCACTATCGGGCAGTTCAGGTATTTCGCGCGCTGAATCGCAGCGTAGCGGGCGTGATAGCGCGGCGCGCTCTCCTGCTTGTATGCCGCCTCCTGTTCCTCGTCAACGATGATAACCCCGATATTCTCCAGCGGCGCAAACACCGCCGAGCGTGCCCCCACAAGTATGCTCGCCCTGCCGGATGAAATCTTCTCCCACTCATAAAGGCGTTCGGTCATAGACAGCGCGCTGTGCCAGACGCCTAAAATCCCCGAAAAGCGGCGCAGAAATCTTGCGATGATCTGCGTCCCCATCGCTATCTCAGGCACAAGTATTAAAACGCGTTTCCCTATAGAGATCGCCGCATCGGCAAGGTGCATATATACCTCTGTTTTGCCACTGCCGGTTACACCCTGAAGAAGAAAGACCTTGTGTTCGCCTTTTATTATCAGCGGCTGGACTACTTTATATGCCTCATCCTGCGCCGGAAAAAGCACATTCGGCTGTTCAATAATATGACTGATGCCCGCCGGGAAAATGGATTTCGGCAGATAATCAATCGCCACCCAGCCGTCCTTTTCAAGCGCGCTGACTGTGGTTAAGGATGTATCCGCCTCGTCAAGCAAATCTCCCAGAGCCATGCTGCCGCCCGCCACCGACAGCGACTCAAGCACGCGCTTCCGTGCACGGGCACGGGCGAAAACAGCAAAGCCGTTTTCTGCTCCCTGCGCCGCCGCCTTGTCCGTGATAGAGACATTCTTGAAAAGCATCGTCTTGCGCTTGAGTTGAAGGTATGAATCTTTATCTATGCCGTATTTTTTTATTCGCCGCTGAAACGGAAACACCGACTCAAACACCTGATTCAGCGGACACAGAAAAACATGTGAAATCCAGCGGCACAACTTGAACAGATCAGGGGGGAGCGCGCGGAAATCAGCAACCAGTCCTGCGACAGGTTTCGGTTGCTCCACCTGCGCCTTGTCTGAAATGCGGGTTACGATACCGAAGATTTTGCGCTTCCCGAACGGCACGATCACCATCGTGCCGACACGCACGCTGCCCAGCAATTCATCGGGAATTTCATAGTCAAAATGCTTCTCAACGGGAATGAGCAGCGGGTTTACAGAGGCATATAATTTATTATGCATCGTTAATTTAGGATCAGATTAAGTTTGAGGGTAAGGTAACGGGAGACGGGAAACGGAAGACGGGAAACAATTAAGATCATCTCACTTCTACCGTTTACCATCTACCGCCTTGTTCAATTCTGCACTATGCACCTTGCACAATGCACTTTTTGATAGTGCTACTATTTTTTTTGCTGCTTCCTGCACAGTGGCGGCGGATTCAAAACCAGCCTCGCGAAGGATTTCAAGCCCTTCTTTCTCCCTCGTTCCTTTAAGTCGTATCACAATCGGCACCGACAAACTCATAGATGCGGCGGCTTCAACGATGCCGCGGGCAACCTCATCGCAGCGTGTTATACCTCCGAACACATTGATTAGAATTCCCCTGACGCGTGAATCCATCAGTATTATCTCCATCGCATTCTTCACGACTTCAGCGCGTGCGCCGCCGCCGATGTCAAGAAAATTCGCAGGCTTTGAACCCGCCGCCGTTACCATATCCAGCGTCGCCATCACCAGCCCTGCGCCGTTGCCGATGACCCCGATCTCGCCGTCAAGCCGCACATACGCCAGCCCGCGCCGATGCGCCTCCCGTTCTATCTCGTCTTCCTCGCTCTCCTCCTTCAGTTCTTTCAATTCCGGATGACGGAAAAGCGCATTGTCATCAAGATCAATTTTGCAATCAACTGCGACAAACTCGCCGTCCGGCGTCAGGCACAGCGGATTGATTTCTGCGAGTGTGGCATCAATTTCAAAGAAGCAACGGCAAAGTTGCGCAAGGATTTTCTGAACTTTCGGCGACTCGTCTAACGGTATCCCGGCGCCGTAGCATGCCCAGCGCAGAGCATAATCACTGACGCCGGACAGAGGGTCAATCTGAACACGCCCTATCTTCTCCGGACTGCGCGCCGCAACCTCCTCAATGTCAACGCCGCCCTCAATGCTCACAAGCAGCACCGCACAATGTTGCGATCTGTCAAGTATGATGCCGGCATAGTATTCCTTCTGTATCTCCACCGCCCGCGTTACAAGCACTTTGCACACATGCATCCCTTTTATCTTCATGCCGAGAATATTTACGGCTTTCTGTTCCGCCTCTTCAGGCGTGTCAGCGATCTGTATGCCGCCGGCTTTACCTCTGCCCCCGGCGTGAACCTGCGCCTTTATCACCACCCGCCCGCCGATCTTCTCCGCCGCCGC
>JBFMBQ010000125.1:0-4183 GCA_040755115.1 bacterium | reverse complement strand
GTAGGAATGTTTTTCGTATTTCACGCGCCGAAAAATCTGTAACTGATAAAAACAAGTATAAACAGCAGAACAACACCCAGAATCAGACTCCATGCGATAAGTTTCTTCTCAACGGGCAGCAGTGGCTCATATTCCATCTTCTTCATCTCATCTGCAAGTTTCGGTCCTTCTGCCATAACAGTGCCCTCCTGAAATCATATCAATCCTGTTAATCCTGTCTGTTTTATTGCACAATCGGCGGCGCTATCCCGTGAAAAAATATCCACGAGATCAATAAACCGATCCAGATTATGAACCCGAACAGACATATAAGATAAACCGCCGCCAATTTTCCTATCCCCTCTTCCCACAACTTCCTCATATTTGACACAAGACCAATAGTGAAAAAGGTCATCACGAAAAACAGCACCCTGAAAACATTTCCCTCCGCTGTTACGAGTTTCGCTTTGTCAACAAGTTCAGGATAATATATGCAAATTCCCAGCACCGCAAGAAAAGTGAACACATAGCCAAGAACAAACTTCGGAAAACGATTCCAAATCTCAACAGCCCTGACCCTCTCGCCCGGCTTGCATTCAATCACGGAACACCATATCAGGGCAAGAACGAACGCCCAGATGCCTATAAAAATATCAATGAACATCTTGGTCGTTGTCGCCGCCATCAGCATCCAGCCCTCTTTATACTTGATGCCCTGCGCGGCAAGCGCCTTGGCGGAAATCAGCGAATCCGTGATTGCGCCGCTCGCTATCGCTGCGCCGTCCGTCTTCACCGCAAGCCCCATCCACGCACCCGCCACCATCGGCTCCTTATACAAGAATACCTGCGCCATAAACGGCAGCAATATCAACTCCACGACAGCGAAAATCACCACGAGCGATGAAACCATTATCGGCACAACGGGCCTCGCCCGTATTGCGGCACCGGTCGCGATCGCCGCGGATACACCGCAGATGGATATTCCTGATGCCAGCGGCGCCGCCCACTCACGGCTGAAACCGAAAAACCGCCGCGCTACAAAATAAACCAGCGCCCAGTAGATCAAATACGCCTCAACAATAGCGCACAATCCCCTGAACATAATCGCCGACGCCAGTCCGACAGATTCCGCCGCCTTCAGCCCCAAGCCGGCGCCAAGGATGACTATCGCCGTCTTGATATACCACTCCGGCATCGTTGCCTCTTTCAAAACGCCGGCAAAACGCGGGAAAAAATTGCCGATAATCAATCCTGCAATCAAGGCAATTATGAACCCCGCCTCGCCCGTCAGATTCAACGACCACGATATGCCGAATTTTGCCAACTTGTCTGATGTTGCCGCAATATAAGCATAATGCCCTGCAAACCAGCAAACATAACTGAACCAGAACACAACCGAAAACCCTGCGATGAACCTCCACAACTTCACCCCGAGCACTTTCGCCCCAACAGTCATTATTACGAGCAGGAACAAATAAGTGGCAAAAAGCGAGACCGAGCCATGCCAGTGCGCATATTTCCCGGAAATCGGTTTAACCGCATCAGGCAGAGCGAGCCAGACATCGGTCTTCACCGCCCAGCCTAAAATATCAATTCCTTTGAAAACCCCGAGTGAAAGCAGAAAAATAAAGAGTCCGATCCACACCGACCACCAGTCCTCGCTTGTCAGTAGCGATGATCTCTTGTTGGTCATATCTTCCCCCCGACCGCACAAATTGGAAAAATCAACTTCAACAATACCTCATTTACAAAACTCAAGTCAAGTCGGGTTTTAGACAAAATGCGGAATGTGGAATGCGGAACGCGGAATTAAAAACATTCCGAATTCCGAAATCCGCATTCCAAATTTAAAAAAATCTGAAGTCTATTTTTTCTCAAGTTCAAGCAGTCTCTTTTTCCAGCGCAGACCCCTTGAATACCCGCCGAGCGAACCATCAGAGCGCACAACGCGATGGCACGGCACAAGCACCGGCAGCGGATTCGCCGCCATCGCCATCCCAACCGCACGCGCCCCTCCAGGCACACCGACCCGCCGTGCAATTTCCCCGTAACTCGCAGTTTTTCCATACGGTATTCCCGCCACCACCGACCATACCCTGCGATAAAAAGAACTGTATTCTGCGAGATCAAAGGGTATATTGAATTTCACCGTATTGCCTGAAAAATAATCGTCTATTTCCCGTATTTCTCCAGCCAATCTACTCTGTATCCTGCTCTCTTTAATTACCTGCTGCTCACTCGCAACAAATTTCATCAAATAATTTTCCGCTTTTCCACGCGATGCCTCGCCAAAAGTAAAAACCTTCGCACCGCGCGGCGAATACATCAGCCCCGACCAGCCGAATGTGTTTTCCCAGATATGAATGTATCTGTGCTTGTCTGTGTTCATCTGTGGTTCCTTCTTTTAATCATACATTTTTTTCTGCCGCTTCCTGCGATGAAAGGTAATCGCAAACCGATGCGCCTCGTCCATCACCCTCTTGACCAATTGCAGCGCATTCTCACCCTGCCTGAACTCTATGACTTCTTCACCGCCCATACGGTGTGCGATCAAACTCTCCTTCGCGAAAGCAATAATCGTCGGCAGTTCCGCCATGTCCACTTCGCCAAGTGATTCCGCAACAGCCGTGAGTTGCGCCCTGCCGCCGTCAACTATTACGAGATCAGGTTTCTCCTCGCTTCCATCCTTTACACGGCGAAAATATCGTTGCGCCATCTCTTTCATCGCTGAAAAATCATCAGCCTTCCCTCGTATGATGAATTTGCGATAACCGCTCTTATAAGGCGCCCCGTCAACAAAGGTTACGGCGGCGCCGACCGTTGAAGTCCGCTGAATCGTGGAAATATCAAACCCGACAACCCTGTGTAAAACTGTGCCATCGCTCAATTTTTCTCTGAGCGCAGTCGTAATGACCTTCACCCACTCCCCCCGTTCCTCCTCGCGCCGCATCTCCACTGCAAGCCGATGCGCCGCATTTTCATCAGCCATCCTCACCAACTCGCGAAGTTTGCCCTTTTGGGGAACTATTATTTCCACCTTTCTGCCGCTCATCTCTGCAAGCATTTTTTGTATGAGTTCCTTTTCTTCAGGTTCAACCCCGACAAGAATCTGCGCTGGGAAATCACCTGCTGCGGTGTAGTAATTTTTCAAGAAACCGGCAGCGGCGGATGAGAGGGTGGCATCTAAAGACATCTCCATAAAGAACGGACGATGTCCGGCGACCATTCCATCACGCACGAGAAGCAGTTCCGCACAGACCCTGACATCCTGCAAGGCAAGACCAACGACATCGCGGTCTTTTGTGTTCGGGAGGACAACTTTCTGCGTGCTGTCTATTACGCTCTCAAGCGCTGCAATCCGGTCGCGCAGCACCCCGGCGCGCTCAAAGTTCATCTTTCCCGCCGCCTCTTTCATATCCCGCCGCAGTTGATTCAACACCTTGCGCTGCCGCCCTTCAAGGAAAAGCCGGACGGCATTGACATACTTCTTATATTCGTCGCCTGAAATGTTTCCTGCGCACGGAGCAGCGCATTTCTCAATATGAAAATACATGCATGGTTCCTTCTTCATATCTCTGCATAAGCGGAGGGGAAAAATCCTGTTCAGGAATCGGATTGTTCGGCGGACGCTTTTGGCGGAGGCATACGGGCCAAAATACCGCGCTCCGTCGTCCTCACGGCGTCGGGCAAAAAGCAGCCTTGGATACTCCTCGTCTGTGAGTTTTAGAAAAGGGTAACCTGTATCATCCTTGAATCTGACATTGAAGCGCGGGGAATATTTTTTTATCAGCGTGCATTCAAGCAGAAGCGATTCAAGTTCGTTTTCGGTCAGGATGTAATCAAGATCGTAAATCTCCGCCGTAAGACTATCCAGCTTTTCGGATTCCGGATGCGCGCGCTGGAAATAAGAATGAACACGGGTGCGCAGTGAGCGCGCCTTGCCGACATAAATGACTTCGCCGGCAGAATTCTTGAAAAGGTAAACCCCCGTCTTCCGCGGAACCTCTTTCAATCTCACTCGTATTTTTTTCATAATTTATCATTTATTCCTTTGCGCCCTCTGCGTGAAACCAATCCCTGTTTTGCTTTTTTTATATTAATATTTTATAATTGAATTATAAATTTACGAAATGAGGGATAAAAATGATAGGAAATTTAGGACCACTTGAAATTGCGGCAATTCTGATAGTGGCGCTTTTGATAT
>JBFMBQ010000124.1:0-3045 GCA_040755115.1 bacterium | reverse complement strand
TGTTGATCGGCTTGATCGCAAGAGTTTTCATCTGGTCAACCAGACCGAAGGATTTGAAATGGACGCTCTTCCCATGCCCGGAATCCCCGCCTGAACAGATCAGTTACATCGCACGCGAGGTTATGACTTTCGCCTGCCTCTTCAAGCATAACCGAAAACTGTGGTACGGCTCCTTCTTCTTCCACATTTCTATCGCAATGACCCTCCTGTGGTTCATCCTCTTTATTCTGGGCGTGAATATTCATCCACTTGGCGTCGCGGCGCCTGCCCTTATGATAATTTCCTGCGCTTACATTATCCTCATCAGAATAGGTTCAAGGGAAATGCAGGTCGTAAGTTCGCCGGTTGATATTTTTAATCTCCTGTTATTCTCAGGTTTCGCATTGACAGCGTTGATTGCGCTCTCTCAAACTGACTTGCCGGAAATGAGGGAATATTTTCTCGCACTTATCACCTTCAGAACCGCACCTCACCCATCAGATTGTGTATTTTTCTACAATATCATCCTTGCTGAAATAATCCTCATTTATCTCCCCTTCACGAAAATGACGCACTTTATCTCAAAGTATTTTGCATTCCACAAGATAAACTGGGAACATCATTGAATTTTGAACTCTGAATTTAAATGATAATTGCAATTGGAGGACTTATTTGGAATGAACGATAAAACGACATCAACTGAAGAACTGAAAGCAAAAGATGGATGGCGAAAAGGCGCAGGCAAAGAACAGAAGAGGAAATATCCATTCTACGCTATAGAAGACCCTATTGAAGAAAACCGCATCCCCGTCTTTCTTGAAACATTAAAGGCAGTGCTGAAAGACAGGCTGTATGACATGCCGCTTGATGTTTATCTGAATACCTGCGCCGGCTGCAACAGTTGCGCAACACAATGCCATCTTTACCTCACAACTGGGGCAATTGAAGACCTCCCGGCATACCGTTCCAATCTCCTGCGAAGGGTATATAAACGCTATGCCACGCTCCCGGGCAGGCTTTTCGGCAGCCTCGTCGGCGCAAAGGAACTTGACGAAGAAACTATTGACAGGATGATTGAGAGTTTCTACCGCTGCACGATGTGCCGCCGCTGCGGCGTTGAATGCCCGATGGGGGTTGACAATGCACTCCTCACCCGCATCGGCAGATGCCTGCTCGGCGTCCTCAACCTCGCCCCGAAAAATTTCACCGTCAGCACTATGGAGCAAATCTACGGCGCAACAGGAAATACTTCCTCCATCCCCAAAATCGCCTTCCTTGACACACTGGATTTCCTTGAAGAAGAAATGAAGGAACTTACAGGACAAACCGTTATTTATCCTCGCGACAAGGTCGGCGCGGAAATCTTCTTCATCGCCCCCGTAAGCGATTACATTATGGAAGCCGACACGCTGATGGGCTGCGCCATCGCCCTCCAGACTGCCGGTGCTGACTGGACTATCGGCACCGAATCTTATGACGCCATCAACTACGGGCTTTTCTATTCCGATCTCGCCACCGATAAAGTCCTCAACAAGTTGCTGGATGAAGCCCACCGCCTGAAAGTTAAACGCATCCTCATCGGCGAATGTGGACACGCCACCAAAACCGCTGTGCTCTTTACGCAGATTTTCGGTAAAAACAAATTCCCGGTTAACAACATAATGGAATACACGGCAAATGCGATAAAGCAGGGAAAAATCAAACTTAACCCCGAAGTGAACCCCGACCCGGTTACATATCACGACCCCTGCAACCTCGGCAGAGGACTGGGCATTTACGATGCGCCGCGCGATATTATTCGCGCAGCGGTCAAAAATTTCGTTGAAATGGAACCCACACGAGAGAAAAATTTCTGCTGCGGCGGCGGCGGCGGCACCGTTACCGTTGCGGATATGTATAACTTCCGCATGAAATATGCCGGAATCCAAAAAGTTGAACAGGTAAGAAAATCAGGGGCAAAATATTTAGCAGCACCCTGCGCCAATTGCAAAAAACAACTGCGCGAATTGATGGAATATCACAAAGTCCCCACAGAAGTAATCGGCGTGCACGATCTATTAATAAAAGCAACCGTTTTTCAATAAAAATTAATTCGTGTTAATCCGTGTAATTCGTGGATAAAAATAGATTTAAAAAGAATTACTAATGTACTGTCTCAGAAAAACCTTTACAATAAAATGTGCCACCCCCAAACCATGTCCCCGCATGCTTTAAGCGGGGATTGTTGGGGGGTGTTTGCTCTAAAACAAACACAACACCCATTGTAAATATTTGTCAGTAACATTACACTAGGCGAAGCAAAGAATCTATTTTTACAGGGCTTTCCCATGAGATTTTTCGTCGCATCAGTTCTCCATCTTATATTGGGAAAAAACCTCAGAATGACGATTATGGACTTTTTCAACAATCCGTGAAGACCTTATTATATCATTTAGGAAATAGTATTAATCCATGAGACCATTCACCCAGAAGGAGTTATCAAATTACTCCTTTTTGCCTTGCGCCTTCTGAAATTCCATAAAAATTCTTGCCTATGCCAAAAGGGATGCTTGTGTAAAATTTTCCTCCATGGTGTAAAAAAAAATGACATAAGGTGATAAAACTTCACGGAAATTATATCTCCGTCAATATGCAGCCGTTGGTGTAATAACTCTAAAAATATCTTACATTGCACCGTTTTCCATATCCACCTATATAAACACCAAATAAAACTATAGTGGCACGAAATTTGCACTCTGGTATTTTGAACTTTGTTGTATATTGGGGGGTTTTAAATGAATACGGATGAAATTGTTGAATTGAACAACGATAATTTCGAAATAATTGAACGCAAATCTCTTTCCCTCATTACCTTCGGCGTGTCATGGTCAGTTACCTGCAACTTACAGAACTCAATGGTCAAAAATGTTATAAAGATTTTCGGTGACAAAGTATTTTTCGGGACCGTAGATGTGGAAAAATCGCCGGAATTAAAGACGCGTTACACAATAGAAACCCTGCCTTCAATAATTGTTATGAAAAACGGGTGCGAAGTGAAACGCTTTGAGGGCGTCCAGCGAGGAAAAT
>JBFMBQ010000123.1:0-12102 GCA_040755115.1 bacterium | reverse complement strand
CCGCAGCGGCGCACCTCGCCGGCAAAACCTTCGTCATCACCGGCACATTGAGCCTTCCGCGCGAGGAAATCAAACGCAGGATTGAAGCGGCAGGCGGACGCGTTACCTCGAGCGTAACCAAAAAAACAGATTACCTCGTCGCAGGCGAATCACCCGGCTCAAAACTTGACAACGCCCGCAAACTCGGCATCAAGGTCATCTCTGAAAAAGAATTAAATGCGATTTTATTGAATTAGTGCGCTTTGCGCAGACGCAGATTAACGCAGATTACACGGATTTCGTAGGGGCGCACGGCCGTACGCCCCTGCTTCATCTGTGTATATCCGTGTTCATTTGTGGTTTTTTTAATCGCCCGCAGGGTGCTAATTTAATTCGTGTATATTCGTGTAATTCGTGGTTCATATCTTTTTCTCTACAAGAACGCTGTCGCTCAATCTTATATCGCTTGAAGACGCCCCGATCTGGATTTCAAACTCTCCCGACTCTACTACAAAACGATTCGCGTCTACATCCCAGAAGTTCAAATCTTTAACTGCAAGCGGGATTTCAACGGTCTTCGTCTCGCCTTTCTTTATATGAACACGCTTGAAGCCTTTAAGTTGCTTCAAAGGCTGTTTTACGCTTGACTCCACATCGCGCACATAAAGTTGCACTACCTCGTCGCCGTCTCTGCTGCCGGTATTTTTCACATCCACACTGATCGTTATGGTGTCAGATTCCTTCGCCTTCTTTTTATCAATTGCGAGATTGCTGTATTGGAATGTGGTGTAACTCAAGCCGTAGCCGAAGGGATACAAGGGCTGCTTTGTGAAATACATATATGTCCTGCCTTTTGATACTTCATAGTCGTCAAAGGGCGGCAGATCGACAACACTCTTATAGAAGGTCATCGGCAGTCTGCCGCCGGGGTTGTAGTCACCGAAGAGGACATCGGCGATGCCGTTGCCGCCCTGCTCGCCCGGATACCATGCTTCAACTACTGCTGGGACATTCTCATCTATCCAGTTCACGGAGAGTGGACTGCCGTTTATGAGCACCGCAATTGTTTTCGGGTTGACGGCGAGAACCTGCTTGATGTAATTCATCTGGTCATAAGGGAGGTCAAGGTTTTCGCGGTCTTTGCCTTCGCGCTCATCGTCAAGCCCGATACCGAGCGCTGCGATCACCACATCGCTGTTTCTGATCATTTCCATTTCGGCGGCGCGTGTCTTCGCAATTTCAGGAGAAGGATAATACCAGTCAAGCCGCACCAGTGCGTTGCCGTCAATATAGGAATATTCGGCGACGATGTCGTATTGTTTTGCCGCTTCAAGCGTTGCGGTGGCTGTAACGCGTTCCCTCTTATCGCGGTGCATTTTGTCAAAGTTCACGAACTGACCTGACTTGATTGCGGGCGCCTTCCTGCCCTCCGTCTGGAGGAGCAGTTTGCCGTTGATGTAGATGCGGGCGGTGCCTTCGGCGGATAGGGCGAAGTTATGCTCGCCTGACACGGCGGGGACGAGTTTTGCAGACCAGCGAACGGAGAACGAACCAAGGGGAATCTGCGGGTCAGGTTTGTCGCTGAGCGGATCAATGTTGATTTTGTCATCTATGCGTGTGAGGACAGGTTTGCCCTTAAGGTGTGCGTTGTTGAAGTATTCCGCTTTGAAGCCGCGCTCGCCTTGCGCACCGCCGTCGGGGATGAGATTTTCAGCCGTGAGGAGGAAATAATCAAGGTCTTTTGCGGCAGGAATCCACTCGGCGTGATTGATCTTGATTCTGTCTGCGACCTTGTTTTTTATGCCTTGAAGCGGGGTTACAGGCTCGTTGAGCGGCGTGCCGCTGTAGTCGCCGAAAACACAGATGTTTGCTATGGGTCCGACCACTGCTATTGATTTGATGTTTTCCACATCAAGCGGCAGGAGCGGCTTGTCGGCGACTTTCTCATTTTTCAGAAGAACGATGGATTCCTGCGCTGCCCTGCGGGCGAGTTCCTGATGCTTCTTGCTGCCGATCACATCGGGGGATATTTTGGAATAAGGCACCATCTCGGGCGGATCAAACATCCCGACACGGAAGCGCGCCCTGAGCACGCGGAAGACGGCGCGGTCTATTGTCTCTTCGGTTACAAGCCCGGCTTTGAGCGCTTCAATGAGATTATCTTTCAGTACCTGGTCGCCGCACTCAAGGTCAACGCCCGCGTTCAGACCGAAGGCGGCGGATTCACTGCGGGTTTTGGCGTATTTATGACCGCTGATCATCGTGGAGAGAGCGCCGCAGTCAGTAACCACATACCCGTCAAAGCCCCACTCGCCGCGCAGCAGGTCGGTCAGCAGCCATTTATCCGCATTGCACGGGATGCCGTTAGTTGCGTTGTAGGCAGCCATGATGGATTGAGCGTTCGCCTCTTTCACGGTCGCCTCAAAAGGGGGCAGGTAATATTCACGCATAGCGCGCTCGGAGATGATGGCGTTGCATTCAAAACGGTTGTGTTCCTCGTTGTTTGCGATGAAATGTTTCGGAGTTGAAATCGCTTTGATATACTTCGGGTCGCTGCCCTGAAGTCCTTTCACGAACGCCACCGCGATGCGGCTCGTCAGGTGCGGGTCTTCGCCGTAAGCCTCTGGCGTGCGCCCCCAGCGTGGGTCGCGCGCGATGTTTATATCGGGCGACCAGAAGGAGAGGACACCGCAGTAGAGGTCGGGGACATCGCCCTTGTAGAAATTGTTCTTTCCGCGCGCCTCGTCGGAGATCGCCGTTGCTATCTGATACATCAGTTCATCGTTCCAGGTGCTCGCCAGCGCGGTTGACTGCGGGAAGACGGTGAACTGCCCCGGGCGGACGACACCGTGCAGCGCCTCGTTGCCGAAATGATACCTTGGGACACCGAGGCGCGGGATTGCCTCGCTTGTCTCGTCAAGAAGTTTTACTTTTTCTTCAAGAGTCAGGCGGGACACAAGGTCGGCTGTGCGCTCTTCAAAGGAGAGATTGTAGTTCTGGAAAGGCAGCATTTCGCCCTTTTCCGCTCCCGTATCAACCGCAAGCGCAATTGCAAAAAACACGACTGTAAAGAGCAACATCATAACAGTTTGCTTATACGATTTTTTACTCATCTTCCTCGCCCCCATTTCTTTTTGGAGTGCGACATCGCGATGTCGCTTTCATTTACGGCGACATGTCGCTGAATTTTAATTGCGTATTTTCAATTGCGAATTGCGAATTAAATCCGCAATCCACATTCCGCAATCCGCAATCTGAAAGCGGTGTCGTGCCACCGCACTCCGAAATTAACCGTTATCTGGATTGTAATAATATCACAAATCACTGTTGTAAATAAACCCCACCAGGGCATTGTTAGAACCAAAGAAAAAATTGAACCACTGATTAACGCAGATAAACACGGATAATATGAACACAGATAGAAATGGATTCATACATGTATGGGCAAGGCATGCCTTGCCCTTGCGGAAATCAGTGAAATCAGCGTCAAAAAATTAGATTGAGATTGTGGAAAACGAGGGAAAATTATTGTTGTATTTAATTAATGAACAATGATGAAGATTCAAGATTCAACAGGCTGGTGAAAAAGGCATGGAACCACAGATGAACACTGATGGACACAGATTTTTCCCCACAAATTTACACGAATTTCTTTGCGCACTTTGCATCCTCTGCTCGCTTTGCGTGAAATCTTTAGTCTTTCAACAGCCTGTCAAGGTCTGATACATTACACCCCTTTAAATCGTAGTCTTATGCGGCTTTCATCCACTATCGCCAGCCCATGAGAAAGACGGTCAAGAAGCCCCGAGGCTATCAACCTCTCGGCAGGCTCCTTCAGTACAGCCCACCTTTGATCATGAAGCCGAAAGACAACGATCCCTGCGTGTGTCCCTATTGGGTATGAACGGATATCTCCAAAATCCAAATCAAATGTTATTAACAGTCGTTCTTCTTCCGCGGCTCTCTTTACAATAAGCGGGTCTTTCTCCCCGGAAAGTCTTTCTTCAACAACAGTGGTTGTGTTGTGCCCTGCGGAGCAAAGAAGTTCCGCAAAGTCAAACGGCATGTTCTCATCCAATTTGATTTTCACGCCGTGATCTCCGTGTGAAGAGGCTGCGAATCTTCCTCATGTGCCAACCAGGCAGCATAAGCAAGCGCGGCACGGATATCTTCTTTTTTAAGCGTCGGATATTCTCTCAATATTGTCTCCGTGCTCTCTCCCGCTTTCAGATAGTCTAAAATAATGGAAACCATAACCCGTGTGCCTTTGATGCACGGTTTCCCATGGCACACATTGGGGTTGATAGAAATCCGCTCTCTCCAATCTAACTCTGACATAATTATTTCCCCCTTCAATCATTCATAAATATGTAAGGTCTGACACCTTTCTTTTTTCATTCCAGCGCGTAAATATCCTTCAAGTTGCGGTATTTCTGGTTGAAGTCCAGTCCGTAGCCGACAACGAAATCGTCGTTTATAGTGAAACCGTTGTATTGTATTTCTACCTGCGCTTCACGCCGATAGGGGCGATCAAGCAGTGTGCACACCCGCAGACTGGCGACATTTCTGCTGCGCAGATTATTCACGATATAATGCAGTGTCAGTCCAGAGTCAATTATATCCTCAACAATCAGAACATGTTTGCTCTCCACCGACTCGTCCAGGTCTTTGATAATCCGAACGACGCCCGATGATTTTGTCGCCGCCCCGTAACTGGACACCGCAATAAAATCATAAGCGACAGGGATCGTGATGTTTCTGCACAAATCCATCAAAAACATTGTCGCCCCTCTCATCACCCCGACAAGAATCAATTCCTTCCCCGCATAATCCCGCGAAATCTCACCCGCAAGTTCCTTCACCCGCTTCTGTATCTGCCGTTCGGTCAGCACACGCCTCATTGTTGATCACCTCTTTTAAGTAGGTAGTAGATAGTAGATAGTAGGTAGTAGGTAGGGTAAATATTATTTCAATGATTCAATAAGACCATGAAGCATTTTGCCTATCTCAATTGCATTTTCAAACAAAGCATTATCGGAATTCATATATCCGAGATCTCTGGAGAGGATAAGATAATAACGAACTTCCTCTACCGAGCCTTGAGCAATATTATAAAAATTCGCTTTATCCTTTTTTCCTCGCTTCTTAAATCCTTCAGCGATATTTGCGGGCACAGAAACCGCAGCCCTTCTTATCTGACTTATCAGTCCGAATCTCTCTTCTGATGGAAAATTCTTTGTAATTTTGTATATATCAATAACCATTTTATGACTTTTTTGCCATACAGTTAAGTCAGTAAAATCTTGAATCTTCGCCATTTCATCCCCCTATCAAATTTTGTGTTTTCCTTGCCTGCTAATTCTGTTTTTCCCTACCTACTACCTGCTACCTACTACCTACTATATTCATTCCCATTCAATCGTACTCGGGGGCTTTGAACTGATGTCATAGAGCAACCGGTTCACGCCTTCAACTTCGTTCACGATGCGGTTAGACAGCCTTTCAAGAAGTTCCTGCGGCAGTTTTGCCCAGTCCGCCGTCATACCGTCCTGGCTCGTAACGGCGCGCAGAACGATGGGATAATCATAACTGCGCTGGTCTCCCATTACACCGACAGTCCTCACAGCGGGCAGCACCGCAAATGCCTGCCATATCTCTTTCATAAGATTTGCATTGCGGAACTCCTCCAGTATTATTGCGTCGGCTTCTTTCAATATGCGCAGACGCTCTTCTGTTACCTCGCCGATTATGCGTATCGCAAGCCCGGGTCCCGGAAACGGCTGCCGCCAGACGATTTCCTCTGGCATTTTCATCTTCTCGCACAGCATACGAACTTCATCCTTGAAAAGGAATCTCAACGGCTCAATCAGTTGAAACCGCATCCGCTCCGGCAGCCCGCCGACATTGTGGTGCGTTTTGATCGTCGCTGATTTCCCTGTGCCCACCGTCATGCTCTCAATAACATCCGGGTAAAGTGTCCCCTGCGCTAAAAACTTTACATCGCCGAACTGTTCCGAGAATTCCTCAAAGACGCGGATGAACTCGTTGCCGATTATGCGGCGCTTTTCTTCAGGGTCTGTTACGCCTTTGAGTTTTCGCAGGAAACGCTCTCTTGCGTCCACATGCAGGAGGCGCATCTTGAAATTGTGCTTGAAAGTGCGCACCACCTGTTCCGCCTCACCTGCGCGCAAAAGCCCGTGGTCAACAAATATGCAGGACAGTTGCTTCGGTACCGCACGGTGCACCAGAGCCGCCGTCGCCGCTGAATCCACGCCGCCGCTCAAGGCGCACACTACTTTCTGGTTCTTTACCGCCCGACGAATATCCTTTACAATGAAATCTATATAGTTGCCCATCGTCCAGGTGCCTTCGCACCCGCAGACCTTGTAAAGAAAATTCCTTATTATCTCTATCCCCCACGGCGTGTGAACCACTTCAGGGTGAAACTGCACGGCGTGGAATTTACCGCTGCGGTGGGACATCGCCGACACCGGCGTGTTTATCGTTGATGCGACCGCATCAAATCCCGGCGGCGGCGATTTGACTATGTCGCCGTGGCTCATCCAGCAAATCAATTGCGGGTTCAAACCCTCAAAAAGTACGCCGGTCTTATGAACATGCATTTCCGTGCGCCCGTATTCGCGCTTCTCTGCGCCTATCACTTCGCCGCCTAACACCTTCGCCATCAACTGCATACCGTAGCAGATGCCGAGCACAGGTATGCCCAGCCGGAAAAGCCCCTTGTTCACGGTCGGTGAATCAGGATAATAAACGCTTGCCGGACCGCCCGACAGTATGATCCCGCTGGGATTTATCTCGCGCAGTTTGCTGAGCGGCGTCTCGGGCGGGAGTATTTCGCAGTAAACATTGCATTCGCGCACGCGGCGCGCAATCAACTGGTTATACTGCGCGCCGAAATCAAGTACTACGATGAAATCACGGGACTTATAAAGTTTTTTCTCTTTCACGCCGTCATCCAAAAATCAAACATTAAGAACATCATTCTATCATACTGCGTTATAAAAATACATTGCTTCGTGATTTATGGCTTGTAGTTCGTGATTTGTAGTTCGTAGTTCGGGTAAAATATAAAAATAAAAAACCCGAACCCCGAAATCCGAACTACGATTCCCGATTTTAGCAGCGCAACCGCAACCGATTACCTCAGTGAAACTTTGATGGCTTCCTGAATGTGGTTAACGAGGAAGAATTTAAGCCCTGCTTTTTCTTCTTTTGTGAGTTCTTCAAGTTCGCCTTTGTTTTTTCGCGGAAGGATAATATTTGTAATGCCGTCGCGCTTGGCGGCGAGTATTTTTTCTTTCAGCCCGCCGATGGGGAGGACATGACCGCGCAGGGAGATTTCTCCTGTCATTGCCGCATCCCAGCGCGCGGGTTTTCCCGTGAGCAGCGAGATGATAGCGACCCCGATTGCCACGCCTGCGGACGGTCCGTCCTTGGGGATGGCGCCTGAGGGGACATGGACATGGATGTCGTGCTTATCGTCCGGCGGTGAAGTGATGCCCAGTTTTTTGGCGTTGCTGCGAGCGAAACTGAGCGCCGCTTGCGCCGATTCTTTCATCACATCGCCGAGTTGCCCTGTGAGAATGAGATTGCCTTTGCCTTCCATAGTTGTCGCTTCAATCGTGAGCACTTCGCCGCCCGCCTGCGTCCAGGCAAGCCCGTTGACGACCCCGACCTCGTCTTTATGCCCGTGCATTGAAATATCGGCGCGCGGTGCGCCGAGGTAACTGTGGAGTTGCTTGGAAGTGATTTCAAATTGAGTTTTCTTTGCGCCGGCGGCGATTTTAGTTGCCACTTTTCGGCACAGGGCGGCTATTTCACGCTCCAGATTACGCAGCCCCGCCTCGCGTGTGTAGTTGCGGATTATGCTCATTATGGCATCGTCTGTTATTTTGAGATTCTCCGCGGTGAGTCCGTGTTCTTTCTGCTGCTTCGGTATGAGGAACTTCCTTGCGATTTGAATTTTTTCTTCCTCAGCGTAGCCGGGCAGATTGATCACTTCCATTCTGTCCTGAAGCGCGGGCGGGATGGTGTATAGCACATTGGCTGTGGCGATGAACATGACGCGGGACAGGTCAAAAGGCACATCAATGTAGTGATCGGAGAAGGAGTGGTTTTGTTCGGGGTCAAGGACTTCAAGGAGAGCGGAGGAAGGGTCGCCGCGGAAGTCGGCGCCGACTTTATCCACTTCGTCCAGCATAAAGACCGGGTTGTTTGAGCCAGCCTGTTTCAGTCCGTTGATGATTCTGCCTGGCAGCGCGCCGACATAAGTGCGGCGGTGTCCGCGGATTTCCGCCTCGTCGCGTATGCCGCCGAGTGAGATGCGCATGAATTTACGCTCCATTGCGCGGGCGATTGATTTCCCTAACGAGGTCTTACCCACTCCGGGCGGTCCCACAAAACACAATATCGGTCCCCTCGTATCAGGTTTGAGTTTGCGGACTCCGAGGAATTCAACTATCCGCTGTTTCACTTTTTCAAGACCGTAGTGGTCTTCATCAAGCACGACTCTTGCGTGTTTGATGTCAAGGCGATCGGTGGTGGAGACATTCCATGGCAGGTCAAGCATCCATTCAATGTATGTGCGTATGACATTAGCCTCAGCCGAATCGGGATGGGTGCGTTCAAGGCGGTCAATTTCGTGAAGCGATTGTTTTTCGGCGGTTTCCGGCATTTTTGCCTGCTGCACGCGCTCGCGCAGTTCCTTTATCTCAGCCTCGCGCGGGTCGGCTTCGCCGAGTTCCTTCTGTATTGCCTTGAGTTGCTCCTTCAGTATGAATTGTTTCTGCGTCTTTTCCACTTCTTCCTTAACATGTGAGCGAATGCTGTCCTGGATAGAGAGTATCTCAATTTCCTTTGACAGAAGTTTTGAAACGAAGGACAGTCGTTTGCCGAGGTCAAGTTCTTCAATAATGATCTGCCCGTCTTCAGGTTTGAGGTCAAGAGTGGAGGCGACAAGGTCGGCGAGTTTGCCGGGGTCGTTGATGTTTTGTGCGAGGAGGATGAAATCCGGCGGGAACGGTTTGCCGAGCGAGGCAGCCTTTTCAAGTTGGTCGCGCACATTGCGTGTCAGGGCTTCTATGTGTGCCGACTCCTCGCCTATTTCCTTCAACTCTTCCACTTTTGCTGTGAGGTAACCCCCTTCGCTGTCCGTTATCTGAACCGCCTTTGCCCGGAACAATCCCTGCACCATCGTTTTTACTCCGCCCTCCGGCACACGCAGCATCCGAAGAATCGTAGCCACTGTGCCCACCTCATGGAGGTCCTCTTTATTGGGGTCTTCTTCCGATTCCTCGCCTTTGACCCCGGTTATGAAGATAAGGCGGGTGCCGCCGACCGCTTCATCAATAGCCTTTTCACTCTTGCGTCCCTGCACCAGCAATGGGATGATCATAAAAGGATACAGCACGATTCCCTTCACAGGGATAATGGGGACATATTCAGGAACCTGCGGTAACTTCTCATCTTGTGGCAGCAGCGCTTTTTCCATATTTTCCCTATATCCTTGTCCGTTATTTTCCCCTACAAATCTTTATTCAGGCGCGATTAGGTAATCGCGCCCTACATTTTTTTCGGCAGTTCAATCCTGAGCGTGCCGTTGAAATATGTCGCCTTTATGCTGCTCTCATCAATAGGCGTGCGCAGGTGGAAAGTGCGCCGAAATGAGCCGAATGATCGCTCAAGGCAGTAAAAGTTGCGCCCGCCCGATTCAACCGTTTTCTTTTTCTCTCCCTCTATGGTCAGAATATTGTTCGTGAAGGTGATGGATATGTCCTGCTCGCTCATTCCCGGCACTTCAACATAGACAACCACCAGGTTTTCGGTCTCATACATATCAATTGCGGGGTTCCATTCAATCCGTTCAGGACTGAAGTCACGTCCCTCGCGCATCCCAAGATGCCGAAACATAATCATTGATTCATCTGGGTTTTTATTATCATAAGGTTTTTTCATTTGATAAAAAATATCCTCTACTAATTACACGAGAGATAAAATTTTGCATTTGACATTTGAATTTTGATGATTGTTAACTTTTCGCTTTTTCAGTTAATAGTTCATCCATACAACTCTTCAATTCGTCAAGGTTGAAGGGCTTCACAAGATAACCTGATGCGCCTGCATCATAGCCTTTGCGGATATGCTCTTCCTGCCCCGATGCGGTGAGCATTACGATTGGTATGTGATGGGTAGCGCTGAGTCCCTTCAATATTTTGCACAGTTCATATCCTGAAACCTTCGGCATCGTGATGTCAAGCAGTATGATGTCAGGTTTGAGTCCGCCGCATATCATGTCAAGTGCCTTTATCCCGTTGTTGGACCTGTGCAGTGCGAATGCATCAGGCTCCAGTGCTTCGTTCATCATGGCAAGAAAATCTTCGTCATCATCAATGAGAAGAACGGTTACTTTTCCGTGAGCAGATACGGATTGTTTGTCTTGTTCAGGCACAGCGCCTTCGGAACTGAACGATGGCACATGTTTGAATTTCGTAACCGCTGCTCCATTGTGCGCAAACGGCAGGGTGAAGAAAAAGGTTGTGCCTTTTCCCTCCTCGCTTTCCACCCATATCCTGCCGTTATGAAGTTCCACTATCTCCTTTGCAATTGACAGCCCCAGACCTGTGCCTCCATGTTTGCGTGTGTCAGAGCCGTCCACCTGGTAAAACTTCTGGAATATCTTGTCAAATTCCTGCCGCGCAATGCCGATGCCTGTGTCTGCCACCGAGATCAGCACCCACTCTCCATCCTGCCCTTTCCCACCGCCCTTCCACGACTTCGCCACTACGCGGATTTGCCCTCCCTCATCGGTAAACTTAACCGCATTCTCCAGAAGGTTTGACATTACGCGGTGAAACTTATCCCGATCCGCCCACACAGGAGGAAGATCGTCTTCCAACTCAATAAACAGCCCCAACTCTTTTTCCAACACGCGATAACCGAGGTTCGCCGCCGCCAGTGAAATGTGCTTGCGCAAATCCATCGGCTCAAAATCCATCTCTATGTTGCCCGCCTCTATGCGGGACAGGTCAAGCAGGTCGCCTATCATATCGCTGAGGTTCCTGCATCGGCGGTTCATTACCTCAAGCGCCTTCTCCTGCTTCGGCGTCAGTTCCCCGAGTTTCCGATCCGCCATCATTGATGTATACATTTTGATAAGCGTCAGCGGTGTGCGCATCTCGTGCGACACCATTGAGAGAAAATCCGATTTCACGCGGTTCGCCTTCTGTAGTTCCTCGTTCACCTTCAGAAGATGTTCCTCAAGGCGCACCTTGTCGGTAAGATTGTCCAGCACCACCACTGCCCCTATTATCCTGCGCTCGGACTTGAATATTGGATTTATATTCGCACTGAAAACGATCTCCGGGAAAGGGCAGCCGGTATGTTCACCTGGCTCTGATGCTTCTTCCATTGACAGATACCTTATCCGCTCATTCTGGTATGGCTCACCGGTTTTCAGGACTTTAAGCACTATTTTTTGTAAATTTTCATCTTCCCACGAAGGGAAAATTTCCCAGAAAAGTTTGCCGATGACTTTCTTTCTCTCAAGGTGAAAAACCTTCTCCATTGCACGGTTGGTCTGTGTGATGATGCCGCGGCTGTCCGTTATCACTATCCCGCTGGCTATGCCTTGAAGAATCGCTTCATCCAGACCGCGGCTTTTCGTTGATTTCATAATTAAGAAGTATATATCATACAGGTTTCAGGATTCAACATGGAGAGTGAGAAGTAAGTAAGGGCGCACGGCCGTGCGCCCCAACTGCGGGGTCTATGTGTTTATGAGTTTGTTCTTTTATGTTGTAGAATTATTTTTCTGATCGGAGTAAAATAGTTGCGTTTGTGTTTGTGAAATTCTGTTCGTATTTTTGCCTTGAGGGGGATGGAAATGACAGATGAGAGACTTGAAGCCATTCTTGAGAGATATAAAGGGCAGAAGGGTGCGCTCATACCGGTGCTTCAGGATGCGCAGGAGACATTCGGCTATCTTTCAGAGGAAACGCTTGAGGGGATTGCGCGCGGGCTGCGCATGCCATTCAGCCAGGTTTATGGAGTCGTGTATTTTTATTGACAGTTTTAAAATAAGCCCCGCGGGCAGCACACCATCAA
>JBFMBQ010000122.1:0-9207 GCA_040755115.1 bacterium | reverse complement strand
TCTCCGCACCGCCGAAGATTTTTTCAGCCGCCGAATTCCACCACTCAATCCTTTCCGCATCATCAAGCAGCATAATGCCGTCCGGCGACGCCTCCGATAGTTGGCGGAAATATCTCTCCGATCGCCTTAACTTTTCATTCTCCGTTGTCTGCGTTGTAACTTCGTAGCCGGTTACCGCCGTCCCTTTTCCCCCCATCTCATCGCCTGACACAGGCTGAATGCGCAACTGAAAAATCTTCTCCTTCCTCTCCCCGTCGCTCAAGCGGACGCCATCAAGCGTGGTCTCTGTGCTCTCATTCACTGCTGCAAACAGCGCATCAAGAATCCTCCGCTGCGACCATGAAGGCCCCAATGCTGTAATATGTCTGCCGACCGCCGCTTCGCCTGCCTCCACGCATGCAGCGGCTGATGCGCTTATATGCAGAATTCTCATATCGGCGCCGATCAACACAAAAAAATCGCTTATGCTGTTGAGGACAGACTGATGGAAGCGCGCCGTGCTCATTAGTTCCTGATACGATTTTTCGCGTGTGCCATACCATTCCCGAAGCGATGAAAGCATGTGATTGAAGGAGCGAGCAAGCGGCGCCAGTTCTTTCATCTCATCCGTTGCAATCTCCTGTTCCATTTTCCCGCGCGCAACGGCATCCATCCTGCCAGCCAGCGTAAATATGAAGCGAGAGAACGACTGTGTCAATATCACCGCAACAACCGCCGCACCGACTACACCGACGATAAGAAAAACTGCGAGCGTCAGATACATTGTCCCCATCCCGCTGAAAATTTCCCGCTCCGGACGCTGCACCACGATTACCCAGCCCGCGTTCTGTATCGGATAAAACGATGCCATCATCCGCGTGCCGCCGAATCTGTAGTTGGTCGTTCCCCACCTGCCTTCAAGACCTTCGCGCACTGGCATGAGCGTTGCGTAATTCTCCGCATCTTTGCTCTTTTTCGGGGCGCCGCTCAAGATCATTTCACCTTTTCCATCCACAAGATATGCAAACCCGGACTTGCCCGGATGAAGTGCATCAATAACGCTGGCAACAGCCCCGCCCGACGCCTGCACCTTCCCCGATAGCACCGCCCTGATCTCGCCCTTCTTGTTGACAACCGGCAAAAAAGCATAGACAAAGGTGCTGCCGTCGCTCGCCCGCTCAACACCGCTGAAGCAGAAAACCGTGCCGCTGAAGGTCTTCTCGTAACACTCATCGCCGCGAAGCAGCCCGGCTTCCTGAGATGTTATCCCCGTTGATATAAGAACCTTCCCTCCGCCGGCTAAATGCAGCGCTGTTATAAACTGCGATTTTTCCAACGCGGAATCAAGAATGGGACCGATGCGGTTGTGGTCAAGCGTCGTCAAAACATTGTTTCGTGAAATATCCTGCAACTCGTGAACAGCAGTGTCCATGAAATCCGATATGCTCTCCGCACCTGCGCGCGCCGAAGTGAGTTGCTCTTCCTGAACGCGGCTGGCGATCAGTGAACGAACATGCAGGATTGAAAACAAGCCCGAAAACAAAACTACCGATGCGGTGAAGACAGCGAAAGGCAGAACGAACCGCATCTGTAATTCCCGCAGTCCTGGCTCCGCAACCTCAGAGTGTGACATAACAGTATTATTTTTTTATGTTTAATGCCCTATGAGTTTTTCATGTTTTATTGAAGCATGATATAACATCAATAAACCCCATTTTCCCCCTCTAACCCTTTTCTCCCTCGTATGTATAATTCGTTTATAATCCTGTCTATCCTGTTCATCCTTGTTTGATTAACAGATCAATCCGACGCCAGTCCCACTATAACCGCAACCGCCACACCGATCCACAGGGAATTCTGCGCCCTCTTTCGTGACTGCTCGCTCCTCTTAAGATTTTCAGATAATGTCCCAACCTGATCTGTGAGAATTTCAATGTCCTGCTGAAGCGCGCCGATTTGCTTTGTATTCTCATCAATGCCTTCCCTGAATTCAAGCGTCGCCTTTGAAATGTCCTGCTGTATCACCACCTTGCCGGACTCAATATCGCTCAGACGCTTCTCCAGCGAAGCGACCTTCGTGTCGTAATCGGCAATCTCCGCCTTGAATTCATCGCTTAATTTCTTGATCTCCTTCAGATCGGTCGCCGCCAGCCTTAATTCGCCGCTCTCAATCTGATCTATTAATTTCCCGAGCGCAGCGGCGAAAACCACGCGGCTCACCGGCTGATCACCCTTGAAAGAACCATCACTGTATAACGCCAGATACCCTTTCTTGACTAACTTTTGTATGTAGTCGTAAGCCCAGTGATCCGGTTGTATATCCTGAATCTCCACCGCACAGGAAACGCCCGCCGACACCAGCAGAAACATCATCACAATAAGCATTTTTCGCACAACTATCACTCTCCTTTTTTGTTTTTTCGTTCATGCAGGCTGAAAGCCCGCGCTGCACTATTTTTTTACTTCTATAACGGCATTTTCAAGTATATATTCAACGGCTTTGCCGTCCGCACCTGACATATTCAAACCTGAAACCGCCAGTTGTGATCTGCCCTCTCCGCGCGTCGCAAAATGAACGATTGCGAGTGAACCGCTGCCACTGAAGACTGAACCGCCCCTTACGCCGGCAATCCCGCTGACCTTGCCCGCCGTGTTGTCTATCTGTGGCTCTTCCCATCCAAGCGTTGTGCCGCTCTCAACAAACACCGTGCCCTGCGAAACCCTGATAACCTGCAACACATCGGGATTGAACTCCACTGAAAACTCCGCGCCCTTCAACCCACGCACCGAATTGATGAAGATTTCAGCAGGGAAAATAACTTTCGGCGTGGCGGCTTTGGGAACGCCGAGCCATTCAATCTTCGTCGGCATCGCAGGCACTTCCAGCGTCCGCTCCACTATCTCCGGCTCAGTGCTGTCCGATGTTATGAGCACACTGTAGTGAAGTTTGCCCGATTTATCCCCTGTGGCGATGACCTTCCATGCAAACACAATTGCCTCATACCCCTCAAGCCGCCCGAACGACTGCACAGGTCTGTGGACAATCGGCAGCACCAGCCCATCGGGCAGCACAAGTCTTACCGTGAGATTATCTATAGGTGATTCCCCCCGATTGCGGCACACAAGCCTTATCTCAAATGGATTTGAAGGCCCATATCGCTTCCCCTCAATGACCGTCATCGCTTCCGGCGCCTCAACCTTCGCTTCAATGCCAGGCGGCGAAAGCAAAGTAACAACAGTATCCATCTTAACCGATTCAACCTCCGCCGACCGCGCCTCAATCCGTATCTTCTGGTCGCCGCCGCGGAACGCCACAGGCACGATGCGCCAGCCAACCGTCCGCTCCTCACCCGACGCGAGCACCCCTATCTCCCGTGTCGCACTCTCACCCCTCACAAGGCTCACACCATCGGGCAACTCCAAACTCACCTTTACATCCTTGAACTCAAAATCAGAAAGATTCCCGACATACGCATAAAGCGTGCGCGGGCGTATCTGGTTCTTTGCCGTTGACCACTTCCCTAAATACGGATTGGCGCCGAGCGTGAGCGTATCGCCCACAACATGCAGATAGTCAATCCCATACATCGTAACGAATCTATGCTCGGCGCCGGGATGAATTTCGCTCTCATTCCAGTAAAGCGCTATTGCGCTGTCCATCTCTTCCTCGCCCTCCCGTGTGAAACTCTGCCCCTCTGCAAAAGGCGCATCAAACACATTGTCGGCGAATTTCCCCCAGTTCGCGAAAATTACCTCGTCCGGTCTGGTCAATCCCTCGCCCTTCAATGTCCCGCGCGCCACAACCCCAGGATTCTCCAGCGAATCAAACGCAACCCAGTAATCCACGATCCCATCCCCGGCAAGACGGGTTTCGGTCGTTATATTATTCTCGCCCACCTTGAATGGCGCACCGTCGTTCGTCCCTAAAAGCGTGTCAAGCATGATGCGCAGTCCAACGCGGTGCTGTTTGTCATCCGTGTTGCGGATGCCGTAAGTAATCTTGACTGAATCAAGCAAACCACTCTCAAGTCCGCCGGCTATCTCAAGCCGCTGCGTAACCTCCAGCCCAGCAATCCTGAATTTAGTTACAACGGCGTTCGTGCCTTCCACATGCGGCTGCTCAATTACTTCTCCATACTTTGCCGACCGCCCTGAACGCTTCCGCGTTGTCCCGCCGAAAACATAATCAACGCCGTCAACCCTGACCGTCGTGAACGATGTCCACGGTCGCGGGCGGCCATAAATCAATATTTTGTTATCGTCGGACTCCGTCGCAGGATCGCCCCGGACGGATTCTATTGAAAATCTCCCGGTTTCTGTCGGTCCGGGATTCACTTCAAAATAAACTATGTCGTTCTGCACCTTCAGAACAGAAGGCAGCGGAGTTGCCTCTGTAGTTTCTGTGGTTGCAGCAGATTCCGCCGACTCAGAAGGGTAGGGCACGGGCGCAGTTGCTGTCGCCGCAGAAATCTTTTCTTCTGAACCAGGCTCTGCGGAAAGTATCTTTATCTCCGTCGTTTGTGTTTCCTTTCTTTCCTGACAATATGCAACGCAGAAACTCATCATCATTATCACAATAAAGGCAGACACCCAAACCCTGAACCCTGAACCCTCCTTCATTCCTTCACCATCTCACACTTATTTTCCTCACACCGCTCATATCGGCATCGCATAAGACCACGCAAAACTCCCTCGGCATCCTGCGGCAATTCATCCGCCTTAAAATTCTGCTCTATTCCACGCCGCGCCTTGTTTATCGTCGTCGTATCCCCTATCAAACGATCCATAACAGGTATTACCGTCAGCGCACCGTCTTTATAAATGACCTCATAATAACTTTCCCCTGTTATTCCCATGTTTTCGTCCGTTTTTGAACACGGTACCTCAAACAATCCGAACGCCCCCGTCGGAAACGGCGATTCCTTTATCCCTTTCCCCGCCGCCGCCTTGCCCTCTTCACCAGTCCTTGAAGGCTGAGATTGCTCTTCAGAAACCCCTTCACCTTCAAGTCTCTTCGTGTCTTTCCCCTTCAGTTCCTCTTTCTTCTCCAACGGTTTCACTCTGGATTTTTCTACCGCCTTAACGACCTCTACTTCAGATTCCACGACAGGCGCCGTTTCCATTTTCTCGCTTGCCGCAGGTTCAGCAGTCTTCGCTGTCTCCGCTGCTTTCGCAACATAAACCAGATCAACCGCAATAAATTTCTTCCCCCTCTCGCCTGCCGCACGCCCGGCTGCCTGACCAAAAAGTAATATAAGCAGCAAAAAAACAGCGCCATGTATCACAAGTGAAAGCAAATAGGAAACTAATGTTGTGATCTGGTCACTTTTCCTGGATTTTTTCTTCATACACTTTCTCCGCCGCAAGGGCGATTTTCCGCGCGCCCGCTTCCCTGATCAGGTCAAGCACATGTACCAGCAACTCATAGGGTATCGTCTTATCCGCATTGATTATAAATGATGATTCAGTCGCCTCCTTAAGTTTTTTCTGCACCAGAATCGTCAGCGAGGCATCATCAGTAACTGGTATATCTTCAAACCAGATTTCCCCGGTCTCCTTGATTGATATTTGGACATTTTGAGGCATTTTTTCCGCCGTTTTCGCCCCGGGCAGATTCACATCAACCCCCGCACGGGTCGTAATCAATGTCGTCGTTACAGCGAAAAAGATAATAAGAGTGAAAGCGCAATCAATAAGGGGGACGAAATCAACAAAAGGGCGGACTTTTTTATTCAGTCGCCTGTTTTTCCACTTCATCGCGCACCTCCACGCGGAAGAAATTCAACAGTTCAACCACGCTCTTCTCCATATCATTTACAATTGAGTCAACTTTTGCGGTCAGGTAATTGTGAATAGCGAGAAAAGGTATTGCAATAATTAACCCCGTAGCAGTCGTAATGAGTGCCTCAGCAATACCCGAAGCAAGTGCAGCAGAATTTCCTATCTCACCCTGATAAATGACATTGAAAAGTTTCATTAGCCCGGTAATTGTGCCTAAAAGTCCAAGTAAGGGCGAGATCGTTACAATTGTCGCAAGCGTTGCCAAAAAACGCTCCATTCGCGGGACTTCCGAAAGCACGGCTTCTTCAACACCCTCCTTGATTTCCTCGTTTGTCAGCCCGCGCAACTCAATCGCCGTTGCCAGAACCCTCGCTACAGGACCGGGAGTCGCTTCACAGTAACCGATTGCATTCCGAAAATCCTTCCTCTTAATTGCATCTTTAATTTTTTCCATCAATTTTTCAGGATTTATCCTTGCACGGTTGAGGTGATAAATCTTTTCAATGGAAATGGCAAGCGCAACAATTGAGCACAGGAGTAGCGGGTACATAACAGGACCGCCCTTTTGTATTAGACTTATAACAGTTTCCATAAGATTCCTCCGTTACCTTATTTTGCCATAATACTCCAATATAATCAAATTGATGTAATAATAATATAACGATTTTATATTTGTCAATAATTTTAATTATAAAATAAAAATAGTTACATATAGGTGAAGACGATAAAAAAATTAATCTATCTGAAACATTCATAAACTTTTTTTATTAAATTTTCATGCCTTGACGCCGCCAGCCACGCGCGCCTCTCAAGGTCTATCGGCAAGCCATCAAGCCCGCTGCCTTTCTCATCAGTAATTTTACCGCCAGCCGCCTCCATTATTACCTTCGCCGCCGCATAATCAAGCACCCTGCTGCGCTTTAAATGCAGGAATAAATCCAATACACCCGCCGCTGCATAACATATCCCAAGCGCAAGCGACCCCATCACACGCACCTTATAAGCATCCATTACAACCGGCATCACCTTCTCTATACCGGCAAGATCATTCGGCAACTCAATACTCAAAAAATCAATGGTATCTTTTTCTTCAATCTTACATACTGGTTCAGAACGATAATATGCCTCCCCGCCTCGCTCGGCATGAAATTCACTGCCGTCCGCAAGGTTCATAACATAACCGAAAATCCCATCCGCCATCGTCCCACCCTCATAAACCGCTATTGAAAATGCGTAAAACGGCAGCCCCATCTTCGCATTCATACTCCCGTCAACCGGATCAACCACAACTATCGGAAATTGCGCCCCAAAATCAACGAAACCCGTCTCCTCTGTCAGAACTCGGAATTTTTCACCCCCCGATGACAATTCCCGAAGGTGTTTGAACAATATCTCTTCCGCAAGCGCATCAAGATAAACGGTCTCGTCACCGCCCGCCCCACGCTCACTGACGACCGCCCGCCCCTTCGCCGTGCCGGAATATCTGCCAACCTCCGCCCGTATCTCTGCGGCAATCTTTCTTGAAATACCAAGCCAATCGGTCATCATAAATATTCTATTATATAAAACAGACTTGCGGAAATATCACAATTAAAATTCCAAATGACAAATTCCAAATTCCAAACAATCCCCAATGATCAAAATACTAAATACAAAACAGAAAAACAAGATATATGAAACCTAAATTGAGCGATTCTATCTATGATATTTTTCCATCTAATGGGTGATCGCTGTAGGGCGCGGTCTCCGCACCGCGCCGAACTATCTGTTGTATGTTGAACGGTTGCGCTGCTGGAGCGGTTTATTGGTTATGGTTGAACGGATTAAAAAACCGCAACCGATGGACGAACAACGATTCGAGCAGCGCAACCGCAACCGAATTATGAGAAACATATTACCTTATCTTAGAAAATCAAGAAGTGATACCTGAAGAATCCGTGCGCCGGCGCCGAGCGCAGCCTGATATATGTTCTGTTGAAGCGCCAGATCGGTGATCGCCTCCGCCATGTCAACATCTTCCTTCTTGGACAGAAGTTCTTTAGTGTTGATTCGTATGTTTTCAAGGCGGTTCTTCGCCAGTTCAAGCCTGTTCATCCGCCCGCCTAAATCGGTGCGCGTCTCGTTTATCCGTTTCAGTATTTCATCAATGTCGCTGACACCGCGCTGTATGCCGTCCATACTTGCGCCGGCTGTGTCGTCGTATTTATAAAGACTGTCCCTCAAATCCATCAGGTATTGAAATGCCTCAACCCCTGGAAAATCTGTCGGCTCGCTTGACATCTCGCCGAAGACCGCTCCTACTGAGCCGTCCGCCGATGCGCCGGGAAAAGTTACCCCCAACTTCGCCCCCTCGCTTATCTCTACCTCGCGAGTGCCTGTATCCCCCTGATATTCAACGCGCACATATTTGTTGAAGACCACTTCAATAACATCGCCCGCATTGGCAGGGGCGGGCAGGGTGATAGAATTTGTCGTCGGGTCAATCGTGTAGCCGGGAATGCTCGCCCCATTCACTCTGACATCCGTAACGGTATTCGCATCGGCGATCGCTTCCGTTGTGCGCGTCCCGCCATCCGTCCTGTATGATGGCATGGTAATAACCGCACCCGCCGCGCCGACCGTGAACCTCATGGTGTTTGAAATTGTGAACGGTGTCGTGTCGGTCTTGTATCCCGAAAGCAAATATTTGCCGTCAAATTTCTGGTTCGCCTGATACACAAGTTCCTCAAGCAGATGATTTATCTCATTGGCGATGACATCTCTGTTCAGTTGATTTTGCGGCGCCTCGTTTGAGCCGCGCATTGCAAGGTCGCGCGCACGCATCAGCAGCGCAGTAATGGTGTCAAGCACCCCGTCAACATTCGCACCAGTGCTGTTCAGATCATCCACATTTCTGCTGAATTGCTCCGTCTGCGCAACAGTCTGACGATAATCAAGCGAACGGTCTGCGCCGATGGGATCGTCGGATGGATACCTGATCTTCTTGCCCGTTGAAATCTGACGCTGCAATTCATTCAGCGACTTCAGATTTCTCTGAATGTCATTGATGAAATTGCTCGCCATCAGTTGATGCGTTACCCTTGAAACTACCATTTTCCTAACCCCTCATTCATATTTACCAGCCAGTCCCCTCCGTCTTTTCCTCAACCTCAGTGCATACTATTTGTTGATCGTTGAACGGTGGCGCGGCTCGAATCGTAGTTCGGGACTCGTAGATTGGAATTCGGGATTTAAAGATTTTTCCCGAACTACGAAATGCGAACTACGAGTTCCGATTTTAGCGGCGCAACCGCAACCGAATGACAATGATGTTGGAGATGCTTGAGTTAAGCGCATAGCCATATTATTATTCTTATCTGCCGACTAACCCAGTCGCATTTATTATCCTGTCTATCATCTCATCCATGACATTTATCATTCGCGCCGCCGCCTGGAAAGCGCGCTGCT
>JBFMBQ010000121.1:0-4205 GCA_040755115.1 bacterium | reverse complement strand
TGGACCGCGCCCTGAACGACCGGTCTTCGTTGAGGAATTTGAAGAAAAAATTCCTGCTTATGTTGAACGCAAAAAAGTGCTGCCCGGCATCACAGGACTTGCACAGGTCAACGGCAAATACGATACCGACCCGGCAACGAAGTTGAAATATGATCTGCTTTATATTTACAGTTACCGCCCGTATCTTGATTTTGCAATTATTTACCAGACGCTACAGCATCTGATAAGAGAAAATATTTAAGAAAGAAGTAAGACGGGAGAAGGGAGACGGGAGACGAAAATGATAAAAGCACATAAAAAATTAAAAGTGTGGCAAGAGGCGATGAAACTTGTAAAATTAGTTTACCAGATTACAGAAAAATTGCCTAAAGAAGAAAAATTTGGACTTGTTATTCAAATGAGAAAATGCGCTGTATCTATACCATCAAATATCGCAGAAGGAGCAGCAAGGCAAGGCAGTAGAGAATCTAAACGATTTTTTACAATAGCGAGAGGTTCTTTGAGCGAATTAGATACACAAGTTGAACTATGTAAAATTCTTAAATTTCTTTCCTCATCTGATATCTCACTTCTTACATCTCAAATAGATAAAGTAGATTCACTTTTGAGTGGATTTATAAGATATAGAAAATCGCTCACTGAGGATTAATGTGAAATTGAATATGAAAGTTTGTTCCGATAAGTTTTTAATTTATAATCATCTCCCGTCTACCGTCTTCCTTCTTACGAATTAAAATGTATATGGTGATTGTTTCAAATGCTTTTAAGGGGAGCCTGACATCAATAGAGGCTGGGCATTGTATTGCGCGCGGCTTTCGGAGTGCAATGCGAGGCGTGCAGGTGGAGGTTGTGCCGATGGCGGACGGCGGCGACGGCACACTTGACGCAGTGTCGGCGTGCGTGCCTGCGCGGAAAGTAACGGTGAAAGTGCGCGATCCGCTTATGCGCAGAATTCAGGCGCAGTATCTTATCTTGAAAGATGAACCTACGGCTGTTGTTGAAATGGCAAAGGCATCAGGACTCGCACTCTTGAAATCTCATGAGAGAAATGCGATGCTAACAACCACTTATGGAACCGGCGAACTTATTCGTAATGCAATAATGAGAGGATGTAAAAAAATCATCGTCGGCATCGGTGGCAGCGCAACGAATGACGGCGGCGCGGGGATGGCGAGTGCGCTGGGTTATCGTTTTCTCAACAGAGATGGCAAGGAAGTTATGCCGTGTGGAGCGACATTGAGCAAGATAAGGCGAATAGATTGTTCCGATGTGATGCCAGAGATTCGGCATGTAAAATTTGTCATCGCATCTGATGTGAAGAATCCGCTTTTAGGCAAGACGGGCGCTGCACGGGTTTATGCAGCACAGAAAGGCGCGACATTAGAGCAGATTGAATTTCTGGAAGAGTGGATGAGGAAGTTTGCAACAATTGTTAAAAAGCAATTAGTCAGAGATATGGCAGGGATAGCGGGCGCAGGCGCAGCAGGTGGCACAGGCTTCGGCTTGATGGTTTTCGTCGGCGCGAAGATGCAGTCCGGGATTGAACTTATGATAAAAATGGCAGGATTGGAAGAAAAGATAAAACAGGCTGATATTGTGATAACAGGAGAAGGCTTCCTTGATGCGCAATCGCTGCAAGGTAAGGCGCCTATGGGGATTCTGCGGCTTTCACGAAAATACAAAAAACCAGTGATTGCCTTCTGCGGCGGCGTCTCGGATGAAGCATTAATTTATCGCTATGGCTTCACGGCGGTAGTGCCAATCGTCAATAAGCCGATGCCGCTTGAAGATGCGATGAAAAACGCGGCGGATTTGCTCTACGATGCTGCCCGCCGAACAGCAAAAGTTATTAAAATTAAATAATTTCATCCGCAGACTTCGCAGATTACACAGATTGACCAAGGAGGAATTTATCGTATAGGAGTAAATTCATCTACTCCAAATGCTTCTATATATTTCGGCGACAGACCGCCGCATCTGCCCCTGAGCGAACAGTCTTCCCTGAACTGACAATTCACATACGCCATCATATCTATAACTTCACCGGCAAACATCACTCCGTCAATCAACAGCGGAACAGGCGTAAACCTGTAGTGGTCGGTTAATTTCCCATGCTTCCATAACAGGCACGGGGGGATGCCGAGTTCATTCGTGATGAACCTTTCCTCAAGAAACGGGATTACATCGCTCATACGCGGAGCAATTTCAAGATAAGTCTCAACCGGCATACTCTGCGGTTCAACAAAGGTATAAATGAACTTTGACGCCCCCGCGGCGAGCGCAACCTGTGCTGTCTGCGGCAGGCGGCTGTAGTTTTCCTTCAGTATGATAGTATTAATCTTCAGCGTCGCCTTGCCGGACGACGAAACATTTCTCATTGCCTGTAGCGCCCTTTTGAAATCTCCGCTGCTTTTAACTATGGAATCATGAAGTTCTTCAGTGTCGCCATACAGCGGCATCCATACCTCAAATTCTCCGAGTTCCTCAACGAGTCTGTTAAAAAATTGTTCATCTGCGAGCCTTAGCCCGGTTGTTGAAATAATGAACCGCTTTCCACCTGCCGCTTTCGCAAGTTTCAGAACATCAGAGATTTTCGGAAAATCAAGCGGCTCATGACCTGAGATATTTATTACCTCTGCGCCGAGCGATTCCGCACCTTTCAAATCCTTCTCCACCCGCTCCATCACGGATGAATAATCAGGAACTTCTTCCTGCAACTGCCCGGTCTGTGCCGTGCAGAACACACACCGCCTGCTGCATACGCCCGGAATAAATACATGACCGCATACAGGCGTGCCGCGGGCGATTTCATCTCTTATTCTTTCAGCGCATGTGCAGAAAAAATCAAAATGGCAGCATGCGCATCGCTCTCCGCGGCATTGCGGAGGATTGTTTATGATGTGTCTTGTTCGCTCATTTAATATCTCGTTATTTGACGGTATCAGATACTGGTCATACATGTAAAAATCCACGCGGGGGAAGTTTTTGAGTGAAATAGTGACATTATCTTCTTGAGCGACCGCAATTGCCGCCTCAATGCACTCCCTTGCCTCCGCAACCGAAAGCGCGAGTTCACCAAGATTAATATACGCATTTCCAAAAGGGAAAAGGTTCAGCAGTTTGACCTTCTGCACGCACAACCCTTTCAGCATTCTTATTGTATCGGGCACTTCTCTGAAATTTATTCTGTTAATCGGAATGTTGCAGACCACCTCGCCGAATCCTGCACGGAGCGCATTCTTTATCCCAGTTGTTGTCTGTGCGAACGAGCCTTTTGCCCTCGTGATGTTATCATGAGTTGCTTCATCACTGCCGTGCAGCGTGGTCTCAATCTCGGTTACGCCGTTGATTTTCAGCGATTCACAAAAACTGCGATAATATAATTGCCGTCCGTTCGTTACTATTTTTATCCCTGCATAATGGTAATTCTTTGCACACCTGATGAATTTGAGAATATCAGGATGCAGTGTCGGTTCTGTTCCTTCAAACACGACGAAATCTTTATTCATTGTCTCCTTCAATAACTGTAGAACCATAGAAGATTCCACCGGTTTATCAATTGAATAAAAGGCGTTCAGTATCTGCTGTCCCACGGGGTCAGCATCCGTGCGGTACTTGCAGATAATGCAGTTGTTGTTGCAGGGATTTATGAGCCTTATTCTTATCATTATTTAATACTATAGAAATTTTCTCGGTTTTCACAATTTAAAAAAACAAAGTAGTCGGCGGGGGCATGCCGCCGCCGACTACATCTGGGTAAATCCGTGTTCATCCGCGGTTCTAATTTAAAATTGAAATCCGCAGTTCGCTTGAACCTGTATTGCCGACGAAATCACGGGTGCGTATCAGCAACAGGTGCTGCCTGCCTGCTTCAAGTCCTTCAAGTTTGAATCTAAATTTCTCAACCTGCGTGTCAAAAACACGATCTTCTGGAAAAAGCGGGAACCATTCAAGTTTGTCAACCGAGTATTCAAGTGTGCTTATGATACTTGCCGAGTCTTCAGCAACACCCGTTATCTCAACCGCGCCGCCGTTGATTTTGCGAAATGACAAATCGCTAACTACAGGCGGAGTGTTGTCTATCACGAACGGTTCGGAAATCTCCGTGTCCTCTTCTTCCTCGCCCGCTGGATTGCCCATCTTGTCTGTTGCTTTTAACATCACCTCGTATTTGCCGTCAGGGATGGATGTAGTGTCCCACACAT
>JBFMBQ010000120.1:0-14561 GCA_040755115.1 bacterium | reverse complement strand
ATTAACACTGATATACACTGATATTTGCGCCGAAGGCGCAAATAAAACATCTGTGTTTATCCGTGTCCATCTGTGGTTCCAAAGTTTTTGCCTTTTTGCGCAAGATTTCAGTTGTAAGATACTAAATTGTATGATATATTAAATGCCACAAAATCACAGAAACGCAAAAGTGGGAAATTGTGTTTTTGTGTTTCAGCCGTTCGGTGCGGTGCGGAGACCGCGCCCCACAACAAAGTCATACGGTTAAAATGTTACAATTTTCATTTACTGATATGAATAATTTCCGGAGGTGTAAAGATGTGTAAACTGAAATCACTGCGCTGCTCGTTTATGACTTTCTGCCTGCTGACAATGCTACTTTTATCAGCGGCAACAGCCGCAGAAAAAGATGAGCATAATTTCGCCGTTGCTCTCTATCACTTTAATTTACAATATGTGGCAGGCAACAAGGAGGTTGAGGATAGAATTGTAACCGAATCGCTGGATCCGCTGCTTGACCTCTATCTTGCGCACCCCGCATGGGGCGCCGACTTTGAGATGCAGTGCTATATGGTTGAACAGGTAGCGCAGCGCTTTCCCAGTGTGCTGGAAAAACTGAAAACACTGATAGACCGCAAACAGATTGAACTCGTCAGTTTTCATTACGCCGACCAACTTTTCCTCGCCTACCCGAGATGGGATATGGACTGGTCGCAGCGGCTGTGCAGGCGTGTTCTGGCGGAAGCCGACATCGTCCGCTCAGGCGTGGTCTTCACTCAGGAAGGTCAGTTCGGAGAAGGCATGCTGAACTTCATGGCAAATAACGGTTTTGATACAGCGCTTCTCCCAAAAAATCTTTACCGCTACTTCCATAAAGATTACAAATCGGATAAACCGTTCTACAAGATGCACAATGTAAATGTCATCCTTTCAGGCGCATCCGTCAGTTACGATGACAAGAAGGTAAAAATAAATCTCCACTGGACTTATTCAGGCGATGCCGAACTGCTGCCCACTCAAAATGTTACGCCCTATTCTCCAGAATTTAAATTCCGCCCGGAGGCGATGAAAAAATACGAAGACCAACTTGCTTCTCTTGAGAAAAGCGGCGTAAAAATCGTTACTGTATCAACATACATAGAAGCCCTGCAAAAACTCAAAATCGCTCCCTCTGAACTCAAACCTGTCCTTGACGGCACCTGGCAGCCAAATGACACGGACAATGTTTTCCGATGGATGGGCGACCACCGCGCACAACATGAGCGCGACGCCGAAGTCCTTACAAACAACATCAAGGCGCGCAACCGCCTCAACGCCGCCGAAGCAGCCGTCGTCTTCCTGAAAAACAAAGGCAAAGCCAGCGAAAAAATTGAAGACCTCGTCTTTAATGCCTGGAGGGATATGATGCTCGCTGAAGTGAGCGATTCCACAGGCTGGACTCCGCTCCCGGAAGAAGTGAAATACTCGCAGCAATTGGCAAAACAAGTGATGTCCGCAACAGAGGAAATCTTCAAAGAGGTAAAGTCTGTCTTGAAAGCGGATTACATCAGTATAGATCCCAAAAAAGGCACGGTTACCGCACTCACTAAACAAGAAAAAGCACCCGAATACCCGAAGGCTGCATGCCCGATCACGCCGCAACTTAAAGGGGATTTCGCAGACAAGGAGACACAATGCTACAAGGTAAGCGGTAACCGCTGGAATATGACCGTGGTCTTCACGGCTAAAAACTGGTACAGCAATGATGTCGTCCTTGTCTTTCCCCGCAAGATTAACAGCATCGTTTATTCACCGGCGCTCACCGACGATGTCGTCATATCTTACCCTCAAGACAAATTTGAGCCTGAACTCAACACCTTTTACCTTCCCGCACCTAACGGTCTGATCGGACTTGAGGAAAATCTCTTCCTGATCAAGCACACCGAAACCGTCCATGTGGCTTATGAATACAGTTTGAAAGAAAAAACAATTGCCCTTCGGATGCTTCACCCGCCAAACGGGAAATACGAGTGGCGTCTGTCTATTGTGAAAGGCAGCAAAGATGATGCACTGAAAGAGGCGAATCTTATAAACACTTATGCGCCTTTAACCTTTTAATGCAGGTTGAAGTTAAGGTGACGGGAGACGGTAAATTGAATTTTGAATATTGAACAAGGAATGCTGAATATTGAAGTAAAAAGAACTTCACAATTCAAAATTCAATATTCGTCATTCATTACTCGCTTTAAAAATATTCACAACATGCGTCTTGCGGTTGTTGATACGACACTGACCACTGACAGCACTTTGACTTTCATCGCCCTGATCGCCACAATATAAATGTGAAAATTTTACTTATTAATCCGTTCACAGGTTCAGGCGCAACGGCTGGACGGTATCGGCGTTTCCTCTCGCCGATGCCACCGATAAGCCTTGCCTATGTCGCCGCCGCCCTTGAGAATGCGGATATTGATATGGCTGTGTATGATGATTACACCTGCGGCGGCGACAGAAAATTGCTCTTTGACTTCCTTGAGAACTCACGCCCGGATGCTGTCGGGCTTACCTGCGTTACACCGACCGCTTCCCGTACCTACGAAATATGCCGTGAAATTCGCCAGGTTTTCCCGCGTATGTATATCATCCTCGGCAATATCCATCCGAGCGTCTTCTATGAATCAATCCTTCACGACGATATTGCGGACATCGTAGTGCACGGCGAAGCAGAAGAATCACTCCCTGAAACAATTAAGGCGATTGAGGGAGGCGATGACCTGCGCGCCGTCCGAGGCATCTCCTTCCGTGAAAACGGCAAAGTCATCACAACCGACCCGCACCCCTATATAAACAATCTTGATACCATTCCCTTCCCGGCATGGCATCTTTTTCCGCGCAACAGGTACCGCATATTCAACTTCGCTACCGTTAAAAATCCTGGCACTCTCATTTTAGGTTCGCGCGGCTGCCCTTATCGCTGCACCTTTTGCAGCCTGAAAATCATGGGCACCAAGCGACGCGCAAGATCGCCGAAAAATATCGTTGACGAGTTTGAATTTCTCTATGAAAAATATGGATATGTCCAACCCTCTTTTATTGACCCGATCTTTCCTTTCAGCAAGAAGGAAGGCATCGCTTTCAGCAACGAGATGATCGCGCGCGGGCTGCATCAGAAAATGATATGGATAACCGAGACGCGTGTTGACCATGTTGATGAGGAATTGCTGACCGCGATGAGTGCGGCGGGGCTTCGCCGCATAATGTATGGTTTTGAGGTGGGATCGGAGCAGGCGATGGAGAAGATACAGAAAAGGGCAACGATAAACGATGCGCGCATCGCCGTGGAGCAGACACGCCGCGCCGGCATTCAAATAATAGGTTTCTTTATGCTCGGGGTACCGGGCGATACGCTCAAAACAATAGAGCAGACCATCCGCCTCGCTGCCTCACTTGATATTGATTTCGCCAAGTTCACGGTTTTTTCGCCATTCCCAGGGACACAGGCTTATGACGACCTGCTCAAGGAAGGCAAGATACACCAGACCTACGAATGGGAACGATTCACAAACTATCCGACGCGGAAAAATCCGCCGATTTATCTCCCCGACAGCCTCACTACAAACGACATCGTCCGCTCGCAGAAGAGAGCCTTTGTTAAATTTTACCTGCGCCCAAAGATGATTTTTCATCACCTGTTTCGGGTCCGCACGCTCGGACTCCGCGATTTCATCAACGGGGTTCTGACGCTATTTCAGGGATAAGTGCAAAACCAATATTCAATGGATGAGATTGAATACTATGATGATCTCGGCGGCGCATATTATTTCGCCGACGATAAAGATTCTTTTGAAGGCAGAACACCTGACAACAGCGGCTGCGGCTGCCTGGCTGGTGTCATCCTGATCGTTTTTATTTCTGCTTTCCACCTGCTGTGCACAGCCTTATAAATGATGGAGTGCTCTCTCTACTGTTCAAGGTGTTTGAACTATTTGAATCGCTTAATCCTGTCCCTGCACTTTTAAGCGGGGACTATTTGTCTTTTGACCATAAATCTTCCACACCTTATAATCTTCCCTAACTTTGGACAATGGATTTGGCGCCGGATTTTCGGCACGGTGCGGAGACCGCGCCCTACAGCACTTCACCTGGCTAAAATTTTACCGTAACTGTATGTATAAATGGAAATCCGAAAATCATGTGTTGACAGGAGAAAACAATGGCAGATAATCCTTTAGGACTCCCCTGCGAAAACATGCCTATTACGCACGACCAGCAAATGTGGCGCTGGCGCATCCTGATCTCAACTTATTTTGCTTACTGCGGCTATTACCTGTGCCGCAAGGTGTTCACGCTCTGTAAAACGACTCTCGCGGATGAATTTGATGTTGGATTGGACAAGATTGCGCATATCTGGACGGCATACCTGATTGCCTATATGATCGGGCAGTTTGTCAACAGTTTCATCGGGCGCAAATGGGGTCCGCGCGTCCTTCTGCTCGGCGGCTTGGGCATCTCATTAGTAATCAATATCATCTTCGGATTCGCCAATTCATACTGGACATTTCTGTCATTCATGTTTTTCAACGGTCTTGTTCAGGCGAGCGGCTGGCCCGGCTGCGTCGGAACCGTTGCTGAATGGCTGCGAAGATGCGAACGAGGCACTTTTATGGGTGTCTGGAATACAAACTTCATCGTGGCAAATATTGCGGTTAAATCCATTGGCGGTTTCCTGCTCGCATCTTACGGGTGGCGCTATGCTTTCTTCGGCTGCACGCTCGTTGCCTTTGCCGTCTGGTGGCTTATCTATTTCTGGCAGCGCAACAGACCTGGAGATGTGGGGCTTGAACCTGTTGTTGAGAAAGATGACGACGAATACCGTTCAGTTCAGGCATCAACGGAATCCCGCATCACCTTCAAACAATACTCACAACTACTGATGAATCCAATTATCCCTTTCATGGGTTTAAGTTACTTCTTCATAAAGTTTCTGCGATACGCTCTTGATTCGTGGCTGCCGGCGTTTCTTAATTTGCAGGGGTTGGATGTCGGCAGGGCGGCATATTACTCTCAAATCTTTGATTTTGCAGGCATCGCCGGGGCAATCGCCGCCGGCTGGATGCTTGACAGATGGTTCAAAGGCAAGTGGGCGGTTATCTGTTTTGTGATGGGCATCGGTATGATCTTCGGATATGTTGCAGTAGTGAAATTCGGCGCCAATCCTTACGCTCTGGCATTCTGCTATGGTATCGTCGGGTTCATGCTTTATGGACCGGATTCCTTGCTTTGCGGAGCAGGGGCTATACAAGTTGCAGGAGTCAGAAACGCTCCCGCAGTGGCGGGGCTTGTCAACGGCATCGGAAGTTTTGGACCTGTGATTCAGGAAGAAGTAATCGGTTTCCTGATGAGAGCGGACGATCCCCTTGTCGGCATACGAAACGCAAATCTTCTCACATTAGTTATGAGCATCGCTTTCGCTCTTTTTATATTGATAGTAACATGGCAGGTGCAGGCGGCAAACAGGAAAAGGGAAAAAGGTTGATATGAAAAAACGCTTGATCGTAACAGGCGCCAACGGCTTCGTGGGTGGCAGTGTCGTCTGGCACGCGGGCGATGCATGGGAAGTGCATGCAGTGGCACGAAAGGAAGTCGGGTTTCACCGTGCGGGGTTGGTCTGGCATTTACTTGACCTGCGAGATACAGATGGACTGTATCGCCTGTTTCAAACGGTGAAGCCTGATGTTGTCATCCACGCCGCCGCAGTTGCGGACATTGATTATTGTGAAACCCACAGGGACACCGCCGAAGCGGTGAATGTCGGCGTTACAGATGAAATCGCTGAGTATTGCAGTGAAAGCGGTGCAAGATTGATTTTTCTTTCAACAGACACAGTGTTTGATGGCAAAAAGGGTAATTACTGTGAAGAAGACACGCCGAGCGCTGTTAATTTCTACGCAGAGACCAAGATCAGGGCGGAGAAGATTGTCTCTAATAAAGTTAGGGATGCAGTAATTGCCCGTTTATCGCTTGTTATGGGATTGCCAGTTTTAGGGACTGGAAACTCGTTTCTATCACGGATGCTCGCATCGCTTAAGGATGGTCGCGAGTATGGCGTTCCGGACAACGAAATCCGCACACCTGTTGATGTGATCACTCTCGGGCGCGCCCTCCTTGAACTGGCGGAGAACGACTTCACAGGCTTCATTCATCTTGCTGGAAACGATCGGCTGAACCGGTTCGTAATGTCGCAACGCATCGCAGAGCGGTTGGGCTATTCTCGCGATCTGATCGTGGTAAAGAACTTCAATGGCATTGCAGGTCGTGCGCCGCGCCCGCTGGACGCCTCAATGGACAACAGCAAGGCGCGGGCTGCTCTTAAAACCCCAATGTGTGGTTTAGACGATGGACTTGAATTAATCCTTGCTGTGAAAGAAGGAGTTTCATCATGAGCAGTCCGAAAATAAAGTATGATCTGCAAATCCAGTTTGGCACCGAGTATGGACAAGAAGAGGAGCGCGCTGTGCTTGATGTGCTTCACAAGGGCGCACCGACGAGCGGAGACGCCTGCGTCCAGTTTGAGAAGGACTTCGCCGCCTACTGCGGAACCAGATTTGCCCGTGCCACATCCAACGGCACGGCAGCACTGTTCCTGTCATTACTCGCTCTCGGCGTCGGACCCGGAGACCGCGTCCTCACAACGCCGATTACATGGATTGCCACCGCGGCTGCCGCAACGACGCTCGGCGCAGAGGTGGATTTCGTGGATGTAGACCCGATCACCTGCAACCTTGACACGAACAAATTAGAAGAGAAGATCACGCCGAATACTAAGGCAGTGATTCCAGTCCATCTCTACGGTCAATGCTGCGACATGGACCCAATTATGAATCTTGCTGAAAGGCATAACTTTGCAGTAGTAGAAGATGCCTGCCATACCCTCGGCGGTGAATACAAGGGTCGCAAGGCAGGAAGCATGGGAACAACGGGCTGTTTCAGTTTCCACGAACAAAAAAATATGTCAACGCTCGGCGAGGGCGGGATGGTAGTTACAGACGATCCGGAGATTTTTGAGCGCATCGCTCTCTACAGATCACATTGCACGCGCGTCTACGGACACAGCACGAAATACTGTCGGCTTGACGAAACCAAATTCCCGATGGGGAAACGGTTCTGGTGGCAGGATTTTGACGATACAGGCTATAACTTCCGAATGACCGACATTCAGGCTGCGGTCGGGATTGAACAACTGAAAAAACTAAATGCGCTGAATCAGCGCCGTATTGAAAACGCCTCCTATTTGACCAGCGGTTTACACGATGTGCCGGGACTCGTCCTGCCGACAGTTTCCCCCGACTGCAAACATGTATTTCACCTCTATCCTGTCCAGATTGATCCCGAAGGCTTCGGGATGAATAAGGAAGATTTCGTCTATGCCATGCTCCACGAAAAAGGCATAAAAGTCGGCGCCCATTACATCCCTCTGCATTGGACAACGGCGTTTCAAAAACGGGGATTCCATAAAGGTCAATTCCCCGCCGCGGATGCCGTCGGCGAACGCATTGTTACGCTCCCCATAAATCCACGCCAGACCAAAGAGGCGCTTGATTACCTGATTGAAAGTATCAAATCCCTGAGGCGATAAATAACAATGCTCACTGACCCTTGAACCCTAACCCCGCAGTCTAAATCCTATTGCACACAGCCTGAAACTCTAATAAAATTGTTGATTAATTAATATGAAATCACTTACAACAATAATACTTTTAATATCAACTGGAATTATTATATTGTTTTCGGGCTGCGGCGGCAGCGGAAGAGGTGTCAGGATATCCGATCCGACATCAGAACCAGAGATCGTTGAGATTTCAGTTCAAAACCCGGTTATCTTCTCTGACGGCAAAGAGACAGCCGAGATAAAAGTCAGTGTTTCATCTGAAGGCGGGCCACCGATAAACTATGCCTGGAGCAGCACAGGGGGCAAATTAATCCCGACAGTTACAGGTGGCGAAGCCTATTGCACATTTTCAACGGAAGAACCGGGCGAGTTCACAATAACGGTTACAGCAACGAACAAGAATGATCTCAGTGTTTCAACCTCAACAGTCATCACAAGTTTCGGACCAAACCAAGTCTACGGCGGAGTCAAAGGCAGCATCATTGTTCCGCACCAAACTTCCGCCAGGACGATTACAACTCCCACATATTCAGGCAATACACTCGCTTACCCAATCTCAATCAAGTCAGCCGACGAATCATTCCGCGATCTTTCACGAAGGGTTGTATATGCAAATAAAGGTTCGCCGACGACCTCATGCGAGGGCGAAGAATTTGTGGCAGGTGAAGTAATACTGAAACTTAATTCGGGCATATCTTTGTCTGATTTTGCAAAAGAACATGGATTGTCAATAAAGAGAGAAAGCGCAAGCGGTATTCATCTCGTAAATGTTGACATTGGCGGACTGTCCCGTGATGATGCGCTCACACGCACAAGAGAACAGTGTCTGCTTCTGAACAAAGCACCCGGTGTTGAATATGCCGAACTTAACAACATCTTGCATTCTATGAGTATCCCGAACGACATTCTCTATGAGGAACAATGGCATTATCCGATGATTAACCTGCCGCAGGCGTGGGACATAACGACAGGGAGTTCTGATGTAGTCGTTGCAGTTTTAGATACCGGAATCGTCGCGGGGCATAGTGATATTCAGGAAAAACTCACTAACGATGGATATGATTTTGTTAGTGATGAGTATTGGTCTTGCGATGATGATGGAATTGACAGTAATCCCGAAGATGTGGCGGATTCACGATGTGTCTTTGATGGAGAAAGCGATCCGATACCGATTGATAGTCCATACCACAGCGGTTATCACGGGACACATGTCGCAGGAACTATTGGTGCGATGACAAACAACGATATTGGCGTTGCAGGAGTGGACTGGTCGGCAAAGATCATGCCTGTGCGCGTGTTAGGCGCGGGCGGCGGGACTGATTATGACATAATCCAGGGGATACGCTACGCCGCCGGCTTGTCCAATGATTCAGGGACGGCGCCCTCAAAAAAGGCAGATATTATTAATATGAGTTTAGGTGGTTATCCATGGCGCGGGTGCCCTATAGACTACAAAGATATTTTTAATGAGACCTATAATGCAGGCGTTACTGTCTTCATCGCCGGCGGCAATGATTACAGCAAAAATGGTATTAACCCGCTTGCGCGCTGCAATCATGTGATGGCGGTTGCTGCTGTGAACCGCTACACGGAGAAGGCATGCTACTCAAACGAGGGTCCTGAAATAAGCATCGCCGCACCCGGTGGACAATCAGATTGTGAAAATACAGGATTTAGTTATCCAAGCGGGGACAATGTTTTAAGCACAATTCGGGATGATAAAAACGGCGATGACACATATTATGATTATTATGACGGAACATCTATGGCAACACCGCACGCCGCAGGCGTCGCCGCGCTCATGTTAGGCGCAAATCCTTCACTTACGCCAGATCAAATCGCCGCACTCCTTGCCCAGACAGCAACTGATCTCGGCACACCAGGGACCGATAATACCTTCGGCGCAGGGCTGATCAACGCCTATAAGGCTGTTCTTGAAGCCAAAAAACTCGTAGATTCATATATTGAACCACCAAACCCTATCCTCGCTGTTTCTACAACGAAACTTTTTTTCTCTGTCTATGAATCTTCAAAATCCATAATAATTACAAACACTGGGACAGGAACACTCACAGTTACTTCCGTTTCTGATACTGAAGATTACGGCGGCGACTGGATTACAACCTCCGTTGAGTCCGCCAGCGACAAAATCACTCTGACTGTAAATATTAACAGAGACGGCTTGAGCGGTGTGATATATACAGGCAAGATAGATGTATCTTCAAACGGTGGAAGTGCGCAGATTGATGTAATGATCGCGGTCAATACAACACCTCCCGAAATTCCACCCGATTGCGAGAATACAAACTTATATGTTGTTGCTTATGATGCTGACAGTTTTGATCTTGTGGCGCAAACCGAAATTCCTATTACTTCCGACAGTTATTCAATCCTCGGATTGCCGGCAGAAAAATACTATATCATTGCGGGGACTGACTGCGATGATGATGCTGATTTCTGTGAAATAGGTGATTATTGTGGAGCATATCCATTTTTGTTTGATGTAATATCTGTGCCTGTATCCGGCAGTGTTTTTACTGATGGTGTGAATTTTAATTTGTTACAATTAGTTGAACCCGAATCCGCTTCTGCTGTCTCATTTTTTACATCCAATAAATCACATCGGATCAAAAAATAACAGCATTCGGGTTCAAGGTGCAACCTTGAACCAGCAACGGGCAGCAATCAATGCCTATTTATCTAATTCGCCGTGTTTTTTCTTCAGCGCCGCCTGCGCAGCGGCGAGGCGCGCTATAGGGACGCGGTATGGCGAACACGACACATAATTAAAATCAGCGCGATGACAGAATTCAATTGATGCGGGGTCACCGCCGTGCTCGCCGCAGATGCCAATCTTCAAATCCTTCCGCACCGACCTGCCAAGTTTCACCGCCTGCTCTATGATCCTCCCGACACCGATCTGATCAAGCGTCTGGAACGGGTCTTTCTCAAGTATTCCTTTCTCAAGATAATATCTGATGAACTTGCCGGCATCGTCCCGTGAGTAACCGAAGGTCATCTGCGTCAGGTCGTTCGTGCCGAAAGAGAAGAACTGCGCCTCCTGCGCGATCTCATCGGCTGTTGACGCCGCACGCGGCACCTCTATCATCGTGCCCACCATATACGGCACACGCACGCCTTGCTCTTCCATCACATGGTTCGCCACGGCAATAACATGCTGGCGCGCACGGCGCATCTCGTTCACATGCCCTGTAAGCGGTATCATTATCTCAGGCAGCACTTTTTTGTTCTGTTTTTTAATTTTGCACGCCGCCTCAATTATCGCCCGCACCTGCATCTCGGTTATCTCTGGTATGGTGAGACCCAGCCGGCAGCCGCGCAGACCGAGCATCGGATTGAACTCGTGCAGTTCCTGAACGCGGGCGAGGAGTTTTCTCAGTTTTTTCAGTTTTGCGGATTTCGGATTTCTGCACTCAAGTTTTGCGATCTCCACCATGAGTTCCTCGCGCTTCGGGAGAAACTCGTGCAGCGGTGGGTCAAGCAGGCGGATGGTTACAGGACAGCCTTTCATTTCTTTGAAGATGCCGATGAAATCCTTGCGCTGCATGGGAAGGAGTTTATCAAGCGCTTTTTTGCGCTGTTCTTTTGTTTCTGCGAGTATCATATCCTGCACTATCGGTATGCGGTCTTCGGCGAAGAACATATGTTCCGTGCGGCACAGGCCGATTCCCTCGGCGCCGAAGGCGATAGCAGTGGCTGCATCAGTAGGCACATCAGCATTTGCGCGTATGCCGAGACGGCGGACGGAATCCGCCCACTTGAGGAGGAGTGAAAAATCCTGATACGCACGCGATTTGTCCGGTTTCATCCCGCCTGCTATGACCTGTATGATTTCGGACGGCATGGTCGGCATTTTTCCAATAATGACATCGCCGCTTGTGCCGTCAATTGAGATGTAATCTCCCTCTTTAACCGTGTTGCCTGCGACTTCAAACATGCGTTTGCGCTCGTTCACCTTCACCGCGCCCGCACCGACCACACAAGGTGTGCCCATCTGGCGACCCACAACTGCTGCGTGGCTCGTCATTCCACCTGTTGAAGTGAGTATCCCCTCGGACACATGCATTCCGTGGATGTCATCGGGTGAGGTTTCCATCCGAACGAGGACGACTTTTTCGCCCTGCTGCACCGCTTTAATTGCATCTTCAGCAGTGAACATCACCTGCCCGCTCGCTGCGCCGGGCGATGCAGGCAATCCTTTCGTTACCGCACAAAATTCTCCGCATTCACTCAGATCAAATATCGGATGGAGTAACTGATCAAGACTGGCGGGGTCAACGCGCATAAGCGATTCTTCTCTGGAGATGAGTTTTTCACGCACCATATCAACGGCAATCTTGACCGCCGCCGGTCCTGTGCGCTTGCCCGCCCTCGTCTGGAGCATAAAAAGTCTGCCTTCCTGGATGGTGAATTCAAAGTCCTGAACATCACGGAAGTGCCGCTCAAGCATAGTGGTGATCTTGCTCAGTTGACTATAGACGACAGGCATGTCCTTTTTCAGTTCCATCAACGGTTTCGGGGTTCGGATGCCTGCGACGACATCCTCGCCTTGCGCATTGATGAGGTATTCGCCGTATAGTTGTTTTTCGCCAGTGGCAGGGTTGCGCGTGAAGCCGACGCCGGTGCCGGAAGTGTTTCCGAGGTTGCCGAATACCATCGTCTGGACATTAACGGCAGTGCCGAGCGTTTCAGGGATGTCGTAGATTTTACGGTAAGTTTTTGCGCGGGGATTGTTCCAGGATTTGAATACGGCATCGCGCGCCATTTTCAGTTGTTTGCGAGGGTCGGCGGGAAATGTATGTCCTGTGTGCTTTTTGACGATCTGCGCAAATTCCGAAGTCAATTCATGCAGCGCAGTTTCGGAAAGTTCCGTGTCAAGTTTCACGCCTGATTTTTTCTTCTTTTCAGCGATGGCTTCTTCAAAGAGTTCCGCTGGAACGCCCATAACGACTTTGCCGAACATCTGAATGAAGCGGCGGTAGGCATCGCGGGCGAAGCGCCTGTTGCCTGTTTTGCGTGCGAGTCCTTCAACTGTGACATTGTTGAGTCCGAGGTTGAGAACGGTATCCATCATGCCTGGCATGGAGAACTTTGAGCCGGAGCGCACCGACACAAGAAGAGGATTGTCGGGGTCGCCGAACTTTGCGTTCATCATTTTTTCAATTTTTCTGAGATTTTCTTCAGTTTGTTTTTCAACTTCAACCGGCGCTTTACCTGTGCTTGAGAAGATATTGCATACCTCTGTGGTGATAGTAAAGCCCGGCGGCACAGGGACTCCCGAATTGGTCATTTCAGCGAGTCCTGCGCCCTTGCCTCCAAGGAGGTCGCGCATGCCACCGTGACCGTCCGCTTTTCCGCCTCCAAAGAAATAGACATATTTCTTCTTTGCCATTTTTACCCCCTGTTTTTAATGGTCAGTGATCAGATGTTGATTGTAAATATTTGCCTTTTTTATGTCAATAGAAAAATACGCCGGTTAACTCTTTCAAAGAGGTTCGTTACGAGCATGGTAAAATATTTTATCCAGGAGATTCTTTGTTTGCAGTATATTTCAAGGTATCTCTTCGTTGGGAAAAGTGTGCGGAAGGCGGCTTTTATACGCAGCAGACCCGGTGGGATGAGGGTGTAGGATGTCCGCCTGTCAGCGGCGCCCGCTGTGAAATTAATTCTCCGCTTTGCTTCATTTATCCATTGTTCCATAAGGGGAAGAATCCGCTCTGCGGTCAACCACAGAAAAAATTGCGGTACACGGAAGCGTAGTTCTGCAAAAGAGACTCCTGCAAGGTTCTGAAGATTATAATCTACGATAAGCCTCTCAAATTCTTGTGCTGATTGTCTAAAGTAAGCGGATTTTAATATCAGGATGGCATCAAGACAGCCCAATTCAAGGGCAAAATCGTGCGTGTAAAGATTCAGAAGGACGGAAAGAAGATTTAATTCGGGCGGCAGTGCCGGACAGGATATATCTTTATAGATGATTTTTTGCCGTGATTCAGCGGTTTTTTTCTGAAGCCGATGCAAATTGTCAGATGACAACAGAAGCGCCCTGTGCCCTTTCGGGTTCAGCAGCGACCAGTGTATCTCAACAAGGATTTCCGGTGAAGTCCGCCTGAAGGATGTGCCGCTCGGATATTCCGCATAGCGGCTGCCGAGGAAGGAATGGTCGCAGGTATATCCTGAATTCCGCATTATTTTAAGGGCAGCGGGAAAATTCTCACGATCAATAAGAAAATCAATATCGCTCATAGGGCGAGTGCCAGGATCGGGGTATAGAGACTCAATAAAATAAATCCCCTTCAGCGGTGTGACGGGTATGTCTTCAGCGTTGAAATTCCGGACGAGGCGCAAAAATTCCATCTGGAGCACCAGATTCGCCTTAAGCACTTTTTCATATTCACTTCGGGCTGTCTGCGTTGAAATCGGAGAAACAAAGGAAGACAGACCTTCCCTTGATACGATGTAATAAAGATAAGGAAGAAGATTATGTTCTGATAATTCGTTCAGGAAAGCATCGTGCCTCTCCTCATCAGCGGCTGTAAAAAACTCCCGCAGTCTGTCAGGGTAAATAAGTAAATCAAGCATTCCACCTTTGATGATAGGATGTTTTTGCATAGAAAAAATATACAGTATTTAGAATTGATGATACAAGAGATGGACAGGATTTGCAGGATTGAAAATTGATTATGGGTCAGATTTTTACGAAAATGCGTTTGCGATAAAGAGGTGTGATCAATAAAACACACAGAAGCACATAGGAGATAGAAAAGAGAAGTGAAGCGTTAGGAGAGGATAACCAGGATGCAAAAATGTGATAATAAATATATCTCTTTAATTCAATTGCCTTGCCCGCCATTTCGCCTGCGGGAATCGCACTCAAGATGTTCATAAGCAAGCCCGATAGAAGGTAGGTTAA
>JBFMBQ010000119.1:0-4938 GCA_040755115.1 bacterium | reverse complement strand
AGTGGTTTAAGTAGTTTAAAAAGGTTTTTTGTGGTGGAATTAAGGGGAGATTTAATATTTTCGTTGTTAAATTTCTAAAGATCAATTAATATCAGGGATTATATGATAGCAAAAATTGCATGGGGATTATTTCTTGGATCTATTGTTCTTTACATTCTCGTGTGGGGGCATTTTTTGCTGTTCGCTATCGCGGCATTTGCTGCAACGGTCGCCCTTGCAGAGTTTTATCTTCTTCTCCAGCAGAAAGGCTTCAAACCGATAATCTGGGCTGGCATGATGCTGGGCTGGCTGTTTCTCATTATCGGCTGGGTTGACCCGGATTATAGTTTTCAGGGTGTGGTAACCGGCGGCATATTGGGGGTTCTGCTTGTGCAGTTTGTGCAGGCGCAGCGGGAGGTAGTGCGTTACAGTGTTTCCGATCTTGCACTAACGCTTTTCGGAAGCATCTATATCGGGGGATTACTGAGTTATGCCTTTGGATTAAAAGGGATATATAAGGAATATTTTTCGGATATATACGCAAGCGATGTAATTGTGTTGCTTCCGTTCGCGGGTGCGTGGGCATGCGATGCCGGGGGATATATTGCGGGGAAATTTCTCGGTAAGAACCTGCTGTGCCCGAAGATCAGTCCGAAGAAAACGGTGGAAGGCGCAGTTGCAGGTGTAATGGCAAGTATTGTGTGCACGGTCCTTCTCTGCCTGCTTGTTCACATACCGTTGCGGCTGTCAATACCGCTTGGGATGTTGAACGGGGTTTTCGGTTTGTGCGGCGATCTGACGGAATCGGCGTTCAAGCGCGAGATGGAAGTGAAAGATACTGGCACACTTATGCGTTACTTCGGCGGCGTGCTGGATCGGATAGACAGCGTGATATTTACGATACCGCTGACCTACTACTATTTTTATCTTTTCATACTTTCGGGGAAGTAGGATCAGCGTCTTTCAGGCTGCAAGAAAGATTAACCGCAGAGAACGCAGAGGGCGCGGAGGCGGAATCAATATACTATTACCGCGTTGACATGGTGCGGTTTCAGTCTTTCTCTTCCCTTGAGTTCGGACAGTTCAATAAGAAAGGAGATGCCGACGATCTTGCCTCCTAATTTTTCAACGAGTTTTGCTGTTGCGCTGATAGTGCCGCCAGTGGCGAGAAGATCGTCTACAATCAGCACGCGTTGTCCCGCCTGAATCGCATCTGCGTGAATTTCCACCTTGTCGGTGCCATACTCAAGGGCATATTCTACCGCCTCAACCGATGCCGGAAGTTTGCCGGGCTTGCGCACGGGGACGAAGCCGCAGCCTGCTTTTACTGCGATTGGCGCACCGAAGATAAAACCTCGCGCCTCCGTTGCCACCACCAGATCAATCTTTTCTTTCTGGAACGGTTCATACATAGTATGAACCGCTGCCGCAAAAGCCTGGCTATCAACAAGAAGCGTGGTAATGTCGCGGAAAATAATACCTTCTTTCGGGAAATTCGGAATCGCCCTTATTTTTTCTGATAGATTCATAATGTAAAATTTTACAGAACAGAATGTGATAAGACAAGCATATTTTGTAAATCAGTAAAATCCATGAAATCTGCGGTTGAATTTAAATCCGAAATTGCTTCTGAGACATCATTCTGATAGAATTTTTTCAACATTATGAACCTGCTTGTTATTTTTAATGCCCTTATTTTAGGTTTTTTAATTATGGCAATAGGGCTCGGCGCTGCGAGGATTTCCCGCACAGGCTGGAAAGCATTTCCATTTCTGCTTGCCGCATGTATCGTATGGGCGATCAGCCGTGTTATTATGCTGATGCCGAATCTTATTCCCGCCGATCATCCTTATTATCTACCGGCGAGCGAGGCGCTCGGGATGCTTTTTCTTGCATGGTTCGCCGCAGAGGAAGAAAATCTGTCCGAACAGAGACCCGTGCAACTGGTTTTAACTTTGCTCCTCGCGCTCTTTAATGTGCTCATCATTAATGCGCTTATGCCGCTCCGCTATGCGTTTCTGCCGTCGTGGCTTTATCCGGCCGCTGTCTGCCTTCCAGTCGTGTGCATTTTCTTTCTCTGGGCAATGAGAAAAAGCAACCCATCGCACTTCCTGTTTCAGGGTTTCGTTTTTCTGGGATTCTATGCCTATGTCGCATCGGGGCTCGACCTGCGGCAGGATGTGAGTGTGGATAATCTTACAAACCGAATAAATTCGCTCGCCCTCGCCTTCGCATTTTTCTCAATCGCAATGCACGCAGGGCACGAACTCATAATGACTGAAAGCGCATCATTGAGCATAGATAAACTAAAATCTTACTTCAGCGGATACATCTCATTATATGTTTCCTACCTCAAAACAAAGGTAAATATAAACAAACGAACGCATATTGACACACTGACCGCAATCCAGAACTTCTCCGCCTTTCAGATTTCACTTAACAAGGCAATACAGGAGGCGGACAAGAACAGCGCATCCTTTGCGCTGGTGTTTTTTGACATAGACCACTTTTCATCAATAAACGACCGGGTTGGATTTGAGACAGGCGATCGCATCCTGACGACACTCAGTGCGGGGATACTCAAAGCCGTTGAGCCGCAATATGCCGGGCGGATAGGGGGGGATGAATTCGCCATCATCCTGCACAGCGGTGATATTGACTATCAGCAACAAATAGAGAATATATCGGCGGCATTGCACCATGACCTTGAGGCAATTGACGGCAAAACGAAAGTGGATATTCTGGCTGCTTATGCGGTATATCCCTACGATTTTTTTGAGCAGAGCGGCGTCTTTCGCCGTATGCGCACTATGCTGACCACGAGCGGCGCACGCGCCGCACCGATCAGGGTGAAATGTGTTTAGGTCAGTAGGTAGTAGGTCGGTAGGTAGTAGGTAGTAGGTAGTAGGTAGTAGGTAGGGATAGGGGTTAGTGATGGGATGTATTCTTTCAAAGGACTAACGACGACAGGACATGAAAGCATATTTTGATTGTTTTTCCGGCATAAGCGGCAATATGATAATCGGCGCGCTCATTGATCTCGGCATGCAGATTTCCACACTTCGGAATGAACTGAAAAAACTTGCGATTGCCGGATACGAGATTGATGCTGAACGCGTTCAGCGCGGCGGCATTGAAGCAGTGCATTTTAAGGTTACAGTATCAGATTCCACAACCCACAGACGGCTGAAAGATATTCTTGACATTCTAAATCAAAGCGAACTTGATGATGACATCCGCACGGGCTGCCGCAAGATATTCACACTGCTTGCACACAGCGAGGCGAAAGTGCACGGCAAAAGCCCGGAAGATATAGTCTTTCACGAACTCAGCGGGGTTGATACGCTGGTTGATGTCGTCGGCTCATTGACGGGACTGAAAATGCTCGGTGTCAGCGAGGTGGCGGCATCGCCAATCAATCTCGGATCCGGGACAATTGAATGCGCACATGGCATCCTTCCCATCCCTGCGCCCGGCACCGCTGAAATCCTTAAAGGTGTTCCGGCATATACCCGCTATGACGGTGAGTTGACGACTCCGACAGGGGCTGCAATTATTGCGACGCTCGCAGCCCGCTTTGGTGATATGCCATTGATGAGACTGGAGAAAATCGGCTGCGGCGCGGGATCACGCAACCCGAGCCACCCGAACATACTGCGCATCTTTCTGGGGACATCCGCAGAAACGCTGAAAGATTTTGAAACACAAACTGTATGCCACATCCAGACAAACATTGACGACCTTAGTCCGCAGGTCTATGGTTATCTGTTTGAAAGGATGCTCATGTCCGGCGCACTTGATGTTTTTCTGACGCCGGTGATAATGAAAAAGGGGAGGCCCGGCACGCTGCTCAATGTTCTGTGCGAAGAGCCGCAGGTTCCGCAGATAGTGGAAATAATATTAAAAGAGACCACTACACTCGGCATGCGCCTCCAGCGCACTGAACGGGTAAAACTGCCGCGTCAGGTGGAAATGGTAGAGACACGGTTCGGTATCATACGGGTGAAGATCGCACTTCGTGATGGGAGGATTGAGAACATATCGCCCGAATACGAGGACTGCGCAAATGCGGCGCGCAAAACGGGGGTAAGCCTTCTTGAGGTTATGCGTGAAACAAGCGAGGAGGCGCATAGACGGTTCCCAATAGGGAGTCAGTTAAAGAATTGATTTCAGACACAGATTAACACTGATTAACACTGATAGACACGGATTTGATATGATTGCATTAATAGATTACGGGATGGGCAACCTGCATAGCGTGCATAAGGCGCTTCAGCATGTGGGACTTGATGTAAAGATCACGAGCAGCCGGCAGGATATAATAGACAGCGCCGGCATAGTGCTGCCTGGCGTCGGCGCCTTTCCGGCAGCGATGAACAATCTGCGCAGTCTGGACATCACGGAGACACTAATTTCGGAAATCGTCAGGGGGAAACCTTATCTCGGCATCTGTCTCGGACTGCAACTGTTATTTTCGCGGGGCGATGAGGGCGGCGGGGCGGAAGGGTTGAATCTATTCAGTGGCGAGGTTGTGCGCTTCAGAAGCAATGTGAAGATACCTCACATGGGCTGGAATCAGTTGCAGATTAAGAAGCAAACAGACCATTTCAGTAACATTCAGGGCGGTTCGTTTTTTTACTTTGTCCATTCCTATTATGTGTGTCCTGAAGATAAAACTATAATAGCAGCGGAGACCTTTTACGGTGAGGATTTCTGCTCTGCGGTAGCGAGGGATAATATTTTCGCTGTCCAGTTTCACCCTGAAAAGAGCCAGAAGGCGGGGCTGCGGATGCTTGCGAATTTCGGGAAGTTGTGCAGATAAAAATCTATTTTGCTAAATGCTACTGCTTTTTTATGATTATTTTATGCAATAATTTACTTGAATTATGCATATAATAATTATATAATAATATGTATAATTAAAGATAATTATACATAAAGGGGGTTGGACAATGAGAA
>JBFMBQ010000118.1:0-3362 GCA_040755115.1 bacterium | reverse complement strand
GCCCGCCACCGATCAGACTGCTGCCGAATACATAAAAGATGGAGATGGTGAATACGACGGTGAAAAGATAAATTATTGTTTTTGTCTTTTTTCGTATACGCGTCATCAACATTGTAAATCGCCCCTTTTTCCACCTTGCGCCCTTTGCGCATTTGCGAGAAATTTTTCTTAATGTCGGAAAAATCCCGCAGGAAATTTTTCATTCGCTTTAAAATCCGACCATTCCTGCCTGGAAGTGAGAACAAAATCCTTCATCCTTATCGTTTTCTCCTCCTCTTCCCAGCGCAGAAAATGGAATGTTTCTGTATCAAGCACAGCGGTTATTCTGATCATTTTTTCCAATTCTTTGCCTGTCGGTTCCTTTACAAATCCAAGTGCCTGAAAAAATTTAACAACTATGCCCGCCTTCTTTTTTTCCATCTGTCTCTTAAAATTAAAAATCAGATGATATTCGCCGCCGATTGCCTTTATTTCTTTTTTAACATTTTCATCTTTTGCCATTTCCTTCAGTCGTGAGACATAGTGGTGAAGATCGGCTCTGAACAAATCCCTTATCCTCGGGTCATCCTGCGGGACCGTTACCCGCTTTTCCCCTCGCATAACCGTAATCCTCGTTTTATTGCCCTGAGGCGTGAAAAATACTTCGGTCCCCTGATTTCGCCCCTTGAGTCCCTTCAGCCGTATATAATCTCCATTCGTTTTCCGAGGATTGCCTTCCTTGAACCACATTACATACTTTTCAGTTTTAAGTCCTACTTTACCTTCATCAATTTTTTTTGTGGTTGTGTTCTGAAACAATGTGAAGGAGACCTGATAAGAATGGACTGGGGAGTAAACTTTGTTCACTTCTTGTGTTATTTCGTTTATTGTTAACGGCTTTTCTGAAACGGGCTGATCGGCGGCGAATAGAAAAGAAGTAGAAAATAGAAAGTATAAAGCAGAAAGTAGCCAGCAACCAGTAGCCAGTAGCCAGTGATGGGAAACGGGAGACGGGAGATGGGAGATGACAAAAATCGTCTTACTTCTACCGTCTACCATATTGCCCAGCAGTCTGAAGACTGTTTTTCTCATTCTTTCCACAGTTCCTCCTGTAAAGGTGCTTTTGCACCTGTGATATTCAGATGTTTGTAAGCGAGTGGAGTGGCGAGGCGACCACGCGGGGTGCGCTGGATGAAACCGATCTTGGCAAGATACGGCTCGTAAACATCGTTTATCGTGTCCTGCTCCTCGCTTATCATTGCGGCAAGCGTATCAAGTCCCACCGGACCGCCGCCGAATTTTTCAATAATTGAGTTCAGTATCAGTCTGTCCATTTTTTCAAGGCCGAGTGTGTCAATATCAAGCAGTTGGAGCGCCTGATGAGCCATTTCCGTTGTGATGCGCCCGTCGCTGCGGACTTGAGCGAAGTCCCGGATGCGCTTCAGGAGGCGGTTAGCGACGCGTGGTGTGCCGCGTGCGCGCCGACCGATCTCGTGTGCGGCTGCGTTATCAAGTTCTATTTCAAGCACACTTGCGGCGCGGCGCAGTATTTCAACCAGTTCGTCCTCAGTGTAAAAATCCAGACGGTGGACGATGCCGAAGCGGTCGCGCAGGGGCGAGGTGAGGAGCGCGGCGCGCGTGGTTGCGCCGATAAGCGTGAAGCGCGGCAGGTCTATCTTGATAGAGCGTGCGCTCGGACCTTCGCCGATCACGATGTCCAGTTTGAAATCCTCCAGCGCAGGATAAAGGGTCTCTTCAACCACGCGGTTCAGGCGGTGCACCTCGTCAATGAAAAAGACATCGCCGTCGCGCAGGTTGGTGAGGATAGCGGCGAGGTCGCCGGAGCGCTCAATGGCGGGACCAGACGAGGCGACTATGCCTGCGCCCATCTCGTTGGCGATGATATGAGCGAGCGTGGTCTTGCCCAGTCCCGGCGGACCGTGCAGCAGGATGTGATCAAGCGTATCTTCGCGCTGGAGCGCAGCCTTTATGGCTATCTCAAGGTTCTCCTTGACCACCGACTGCCCGATGTAATCTTTCAGGCGGCTTGGGCGCAGGGAGACCTCTGCGCGTTCTTCTTCAGTGCGCTCGCCGGAGACGAGGCTGCCTTCTTCCCGTCTCTTCTTTATCTTTTTACCAGTTTTTTCCATGCGCATTATCGGTAAATAAAAAAATGTCAAACGTCAAAGTTCAAATATAAAATTTTTGTCCACTAATTTCACTAATTTTCACGAATTAATAATTAGTGTAAATTCGTGTAAATAGTGGATCATCTTCTAAAAATCATCATCATAATCGCCTTCTGCACATAAAGGCGGTTTTCAGCCTGATCAAAGACCACCGAGCGGTCGCCGTCTATAACTTCTGCCGTTACTTCTTCGCCGCGGTGAGCGGGCATGTCGTGCATAAAGATGGCATCGGGGGCGGCGAGGTTCAGCAGCCGCTCGTCAACCTTGAATCTGCGGAACGCCTTTTTCCGCGCCTTCATTTCCGCTTCCTGTCCCATGCTCACCCACACATCGGTATAGATCACATCGGCGCCCCTAACAGCCGGCTCGGCTGCGCTGTGCAATTCTATTATGCCGCCCGACTCGCTCGCGGCTATGCGGGTTTTTTTCAGCACGGCGGCATCGGGTTCATACCCATCAGGGCAGGCAAGCGCGATGTGCAAACCGAGTTTGGCGCATACCCAGAGAAGCGAGTTTGAGACATTGTTGCCGTCGCCTATGTATGCGATTTTGAGTTTCTTCCGCCTGCCTTTCTTTTCAAAAATAGTGAAAATATCGGTCAGAGCCTGACAGGGATGCTCCATATCGGAGAGGGCATTGATCACCGGGACATCCGCACAGGCTGCCATTTCGTTCACTGCGCTGTGGCGGTTGGCGCGAAAGATGATGCCGTCAACATACCTGGAGAGGACGCGCGCCGCGTCGGGCAGGGTTTCGCCGCGCTCGGCGTGCGTGGTGTTTTTGTTCAGATATATCGCCCGCCCGCCGAGTTGAGCGATGCCGACCTCAAAGGAGACGCGTGTGCGCAGTGACGGCTTCTCAAAGTAGAGGGCAAAGGCGCGCCCCACCAGAGCGCCCCTGCTCCTGCCACCTTCCTGCTTCACCCGCCTGGCAAGTTTAAGTATCGCCCCGATATCTGAAGCCGAAAGATCGCCTGCGGAAATTAAATCTTTTCCTTTTAAACTCATCTCTTTTTTCTCACTTCCAACAAACTAACGAAAAGATTTTAACAATATAATTTCAATTTATCAAACGAATATTAATATTGTGGCAAACGAGAGAAAATTCCTGTAGTATTAAACCTAAATTGAGCGATTAAACTTTGAATAATTTTGGAGTGCGGTGGCACGACACCGCCTTGTTATGCGGCGACAT
>JBFMBQ010000117.1:0-3345 GCA_040755115.1 bacterium | reverse complement strand
CGGAAATAATTTCAAATGTCAAATTTCATAAGAATGTCAAAGGTCATAGGTCATAAGAATTTCAAATGTCAAAGATTCAAAGATAAAATTCTGTGCATTTGGGTTCAAGGCGCAAACTTGAACCAACATCGTGAGGTGTGCAGCGGCATCCCCAAACGAGTTTGGGGGTGGCACAAGCGAAGGCGAAAAATGTATAAATTTATAGTAAAGTTTAAATAGTTTAAGCCATTCAAGCAGTTTAAAAAAGACTTTTTGCGCTTGAATCAAGATAGGATAGTGAACACTGAATGAAACGCTTGAAAGGAGAAAGGTGTATTCATATAATTGAAATAAGTGAGGCGGGAAAGAATTTATGTTAAAAGAAACAATTTATGCATAAATTTGCGCATTATCCATAATGAATGAAATTCCAATAGAATCAATAAAAAAACAGATAACATAATGTTAAAAAAATTCAAAATGATCGTTCATATCATTTTTGTTCTTGCACTTTTGGCAATTTTGTTGCTTTTTGGATTTGTTGCACCATTCACATTGTTTCTCAATACAGTAGAAGCGTTACGCGAAGGCGGACCTGTCGGCACATACACTTTTATGACCATTGCATCATTGGTTTCCGCCGTGGTTTTTTTAATTTTACTGAATTCCATAAAACGCACAGTCCTCGCTATTTTAGATGAAAAAATAGAAGGAATGCGCGGCAAAAAGGAAGAACAGGAGACATTCAAGGCAGCAGGTAAACCTAAGAGGAAAGAAAGAATATTACTTATAATTTTAATTTTCCTGACTGCTGTTCTGTGTATTACCGGATATGGGCAATACACGACACTGACTCATGAAGAGGTATATTGGCGGATGTCGTTTGTTCACATTATATGCGGAGTTTTAACTTTCTTTATCCTTATCTTCTACTTATTCCACCTTTTACGACGACACTTCAGTTTGAAGGTATCCCTGTTAGTGATATTTTATCCATTCATTTATCTGCTGATATTACAATCACCTGGTCCGCTGCTTGCCAATTTCATTGTGCTCAACCTTATTTTGCTTCCCCTCGGGATTTTCTTTCTTGCGAGGAGAGAAACCGCTGTCGGGCAGAGACTGGCACTGGCGATCGCATCTATTGCCCTCTTTGCGTTTGTTCTGGTGGTAATGACCGGGATGTCACCGGTAATAGCCCCTACTACGGTGCGTTTTGCTTTCCGCCATCGTCTTTTTCACGCATACATAACACCTATCGCGGTTTTATTGCCTGTTTATTACTATTTGTGGAGACGGGGCGGCGTTGCAATAAAGCCGAAAGGGGCGATGCGCAGCCTGTCCATTGCGGGTGTCCTCATTTTTATGGGTATTGCGTGTGGGATCGGAATGCACAAGATAAAAGATTTACGCCTTGAAAATATACGAGAGAACAACCAGTATTTGTCGGCACGGTTAGCCACCGAAAAGGGCGCGTCATTCAGAGTCATGCGTCCTGACTTGATTTCTGACGATAAGTTTTGCGGCGAGTGTCACATAATTCCGTTCCGCCAGTGGGCGCGCAGTGTGCACGCCACTGCCGCGCGGATCACGACATTTCAGAAGGTTGTCAAATCTCTGATGGATAAACATGGGCCTGAAATTGCTCTTGACTGCGCCGCTTGCCATGATCCAGAAGTGATGTTCCTGAAAGATCCGCAGTTGCTTGTTAACCCTGAATACATGGTCAGGAGCCAGGGAGTGAGTTGCCGTGTTTGCCATTATATGAGTCATGCAGGCGATAAAAACGCTATATACGCACTGCAAATACCGAGGAGTGATCTGACACCGAGACCGCCCTTGATGCGTCGTCTGCGCATTCTCTCCGCTGTCCCGGAGCATGTGAACGATGTAACTAAACCAATTACAACCAATGGAGAAATGTGTTTCCCCTGCCATTCACTCAGATCAATTCGGAATGGGCATGAACTGGTCCCTTACGACATTGTTACATCGTTTCAGAGATCATCTTTCAGCCGGATTATGCCATGTCATCGCTGCCACATGCCTCGTATTGAAAAGGATGAACGCAGTTATTCATGGATGGATCACACTTTTTTCGGCATCCAAGAGGAGTTGTCCAGCATTATCATTGCATCTGACAGAGAATTCCACAGTGAACTGGAAATTTTTACGCGCGACACTAACAAATGGATTGCGGGCAGACTGCCCGTTCTGGAAATAGTGCAGGCGTGGATGGATGAAAGTTTCAAATCCTACCGCTTTACCGGGTATATAAGCAGGCGAAAGCAAATTGAGGAAACGATCAGAGTGGCAAGCGGCGGCAGCCATTTCTCAATGTCGCTGAAAAAAGCGGCGATGAACGGCTCAACTCTGAATCTGGTTTTGACCACAGAGAATCTGAAGGCGGGGCATGATTTTCCATCAAGTTTGTTTGCAAACATCACGGAGGTTTGGTTTGAACTTGAGTTGACTGACGCCCGAGGGCAGAAAATATACAGTTCCCTATTCAATCCGAATGACCTGACACGCCGCATCGGTCGCATAGAAGTTGACGCCGATGGCAAACCTATCGCCCCGAGCGATTCGCTCAAGTATGTTAAAATTATTAACTGGAAATTTATAGAGCCTGACAAAGGATATGACGATACCTATTCAATTCCGATTAGCACGGAAACTCAATTTCCAATGGAAGCCGTCTATCGTCTGAATTACCGACGCTACAGCGACGATTTCGCAAAATGGTTCTCTGAAGGAAAAATTGATTCATTTCCGGTGCGCGTAATTGCAGAAAAAACTTTTACAATCAATAAATCCGATACGATCCTGGGCAAAAAGTAGTTCTTTATGATTAGTTATTACCATCTGCTGTGAGTGAGAGTCCCGGTGGAGCAACCCCCCTCCAACTATGAAAAATCCTGATATTAATTCAAACATTACGAAACCGGTAACTTATAGTCGTCTTCGTATAATTCTCTCTTCTATTTTAGTCTCATTTATTTTATGGCTGATTCTAAATTCCCTCGTTACTGGTTTGAGTCCTGCAATGACGCCCTTCATTCAGGCTGCTATGTTCTCTCATAGAGATATAGGTGTTGCTTTTCTCGTCTTTCTGTCTCTATATTTTCCGATGCACATTTTCGCGGTAAAAGGATTTTCTTTAGAATCTCTTAAAAGAATAGTTTTCCCTGTTAGAGGAATATTATTCCTGATAGTTTTCTATTTCATTCTTTTATACGCTTGGGCAATCAATCCGAATTTTTCAATTCCCATACTTGCCCTCACCTTTATCCTTTTTGAAACATTCCACAGGTATCGTCATTTATTTAAAAGGCTTTTTGATTTTTTTATCGTTTTAACTCTTAT
>JBFMBQ010000116.1:0-2984 GCA_040755115.1 bacterium | reverse complement strand
CATCGGCGTTCACTTTGAGTGCTGCGGCATCTACAAACAGGTTTACTACAACGAGAAAGAGAATGCCTATATTGGATGGTGTCCGTTATGCCATCGTAAGGTTAGAGTGCTCGTTGACCCTGAGCGCGGCATTAACGCACGCTTCTTCAAGGCACGGTAGAGGGAAGATGGGAGACGGGAAATGGGAGATGAAAGATGATAAGAAAATCATCTACCATCTACCGTCTTACCCAATTACACACTTTGCAATTTTTATAGGCGGGGTGCGGAGACCCCGCCCTACATCATTTTAAGAAAATAAAATGGCACTTCTTACTGAAGAACTGAAGCGGGAACTTGAGGAGAACGGAGTTTGTTCATCTTTTCAATGTGATCTGTGCGGCGCAGCACCGCGCTATATACGGTTTTTTAAGGACTCAAAAATCCTCCTCTTGTGCCAGAAATGTATTGAAACAGAGGCGGTGCAACTTCTCAAGGACATCGGGAAGTATGATTTTTACCGTTCAATCGCACAACTACAGGGACAATTCGTTGAGAAAATGAAAAAGGAAGGCAGGGTGCGCGCACAGTTCTGCCGAATTCGGAAGATGTTTCAGAGAAACGAGAATGAATGAACAGCAATTGCGGAATGCGGGGTGCGGAATTCGGATGAAAAATGGCAAAGAAATTTGTTAACCGCAGAGACGCAGAGAGCACAGAGGAAAAACAGAGAAATTATTTTGCGCCGAAGGCGCAGAAAATTTTTCTTTGTGCTCTTCGTGTTCTTCGTGGTTAATTTTTTATTATTTGGTTCTGGCTATGCCAGGTTAGGTTTTAACAAGATAAAAAGTGAAGCGCATTAAAAATTCAGACAGGCATGTTATATGGGCGCTCATTGACGGCTGTAATGCAGAGGTCTTCTATGATGTTTTTTTTAGTGGTAAATTACCAAACTTACGCCACGCGATGAAAGATGGGATCGCTGTCAGGAACGCCTATACATGTTTTCCTTCAGTTACAGTTGTCTGTCTCGCAGCATCATTCACTGGGAATCATTTCAAGAACACAGGTATCGTCGGTAATGTCTGGTACGACCGCACATGGAATCCGGTCGGCGGACGGGCATATCTGTCAGTGCTGGATCAGACTCTTGCCTCTTATGACCGCAGAAAGTTCGGTTTTCCGAACATAATCCTGCCGGATAACCATAAAGGCGGGCTTGTGAACAACGACATATCAGATAGTGTGAAAACCATTTATGAGGTGCTCGCAGAAGACAATCTAACGAGTTGTTCAATGTTCAATTATGTAGGGAGAGGGGCGAGTTTCTGGTTCCGCCCAACGCGGATGAACATGCTTACTTATGCATACATTGACAAGAGGACACACAATTATGCTGTTTTTGATCGCCAGATGATGGATGGCGCTATATGGTATATACAGAAACATGGTTTGCCGAATCTGCTCACACTTTATTTTGGCGGACATGATGGACACGGACACAAATATGGCGTGAATGGACAGGGCGAATACCTGCAACGGATAGTGGATGTTCAGATAGGCAGGCTTCTGGATTGCATCAACGCACATCGCTCGCTTGATGGCTTGAATTTTATCGTCAGTGCTGACCACGGACAAACGGACTTTCCACGCGGAGGGAGGGAACACAAAATATTATGGAAGAATGACATACGGCAGCTGTTCGCAGAGAGCGGCGTCCCGCTGCGCGTTGACGGCGGCGAGACTCACGAGGTGCAGCCGGATTCCGACATCCTGTTTGCCATAGGCACAGGCGGAAGTTTCTCGCTCTACATCAAGAACCGAAAGACCCGCAGATGGATTGACCCGCCGGATTACGAGGCGGATGTGGTACCGATTGCCAATCTGCTGCTTGCATCTTCAGACCCGCGCTTTGCTTCACGACTATACTACCTTGGCGATTATCTTTCGTTCATTATCGTCCGCCGGTCGCTGAATGAACCGTATATGATTTACGAGAATAATTATCCCTGCACCGGGGTTGGTAAACTGCTCACGCTGGATGAATATTTCAGTGATAAAAAAGGGCGTTATCCCGATGCGGTGGAGCAGATACGGGGTCTGGAACATCCTGCGCGTGCGCCTGACATCATCGCTGTTCTTGATTACGATGAAAAAGGTTACTATCTCTCCGGCTGCGTGCATGGGGCGAATCACGGTCATCTATGCGCGGATGATACACGAATACCGCTTATGTTCGCAGGTTCAGACATCAGGGGCGGTGAAATTGAAACCTGCCGTATAATAGATATTGCGCCGACAGTGGCTTCTCTTTTCGGACTCAAGATGCCGTCTGCGGACGGCAAGCCGCTTGATGTTAAAAATTGAAATCACTATAAGGGGGATATATGATACGCACGGAATTGTTTCACGCGATGGTGGTGCATTTCCCGATTGCGCTTTTAATGTTCTCTTTTGTCTTCTTTGTTGCATCCCGTTTTTCACGCGATGAGGCGATATTGAAAATCAGTATGTGGAGTCTTGTAGTGGGCACGCTGGGCGCAGTCGCGGCGGTGATGACGGGATTAATCGCGGAAGATCTTGCACCGCACACAGATAAGGCGCACACTATTTTAGAAACATTCCACGAGCCGTTAGGGTTAAGCGTGATGTTCACCTCTCTTCTGCTCACGATATGGTCGTTTGCGGTGCGGTGGCGGTTCAAGGGGATGATGGCTGCCGCCTTTATTATCGTGTTTTCGGCGGTTATCGCGCTTGTTGCGCTCACCGGTCATTACGGATCAAATATGGTTTATGAGCACGGCATGGCGGTATCACCGAAAGCATTTCAACAGGTAACGAAACCTCATCACCACGGCGAGGAAGAGGAACATAAAGAAGAAACCACGCCAGAAGAAGAACAACATCACGATGAGGGAACAGCGCCGCACTCGCATTGAATGATGTGAGATGTAAGATGTGAGATGAATTATCGTTAAATATGAAAAAAACATTACAAATATCAT
>JBFMBQ010000115.1:0-10745 GCA_040755115.1 bacterium | reverse complement strand
AGATTAACACTGATAGACGCAGATATTTGCGCCGTTGGCGTAAATGAAAAATCTGTGTTAATCTGTGTCCATCAGTGGTTCCGTATTTAACTATGAAAAGGGATTTTATAGGATTAGTTCTTGCAGCCGGCAAGGGAGTGCGGATGAAATCGGATCTGCCGAAGGTGCTGCACGCTGTAGGCGGGCGTCCGATGGTAATGTATCCGGTTGAACTGCTTCAACGGCTGGGTGCGAAGCGGATAATAGTGGTAATAGGGCGCGGAGCGCAGGAAGTGGCGAAAGTGCTCGGCGGCGGCGTTGAAACGGTGGTGCAGAACGAGCAGCGCGGTACCGGGCACGCGGTGATGTGCGCTGCGCCGCTGCTTGAAGGCGAGGATGTTACCCTCCTCTCGCTCTACGGCGATGTGCCGCTCCTTCGGCACAAGACACTTGAGCAACTTATGAATTCACACCACACCGGCGCTTATGCTGCGACACTCCTCACCGCACTGCTTGATGATCCAGCCCCTTATGGCCGCATAATCCGCGACAACAACGGAAATCTTCTGAAAATCGTTGAAGCGAGGGACGCAACACCTGATGAATTAAAGATAAAGGAAATCAATGCGGGTATATACTATTTTCAGATACCGCCAATGCTTGATGCGTTGAAGGAGATCGGCATCGACAATGCGCAGGGGGAATATTATCTTACCGATGTGATAGGTGTGCTGCGGCGCAAGGGCTGCGCCATCGGCACAGTGACGACGGATGAGCCACGAGAAATTCTCGGTGTGAACACAAGAGATGAACTTGATGAGGTTAATCGCCTTTTTGAAGAATGGAAAAACAAGTAGGGATTTGATTTATCAAACCCCGATATTGGGCGCGATAAATCGCGCTCCTACTTAACAAATTCAAACAAAAGAACAGCAATATCATCTGATATTTTTTTGCCGCCTGCGAACTCAATGACGAAATTGTAGAGCGAGCGCGCAGGATCGGACTCTTTACCGCTTGCGACAGATTTAAAGTGCTGGATAAACCTTTTGTCGCCGAGGATTTCCTCGTCCATGTTTTTCTGCTCCGTGCAGCCGTCGGTAAAAAGAAGCAACTGATCGCCGCGCTGAATCTGCACGGACTGATCTTGATAGTTGGTGTTTGCATTGATGCCGATGGGGAGCGCCACGGGGGGAATGTTTTCGTATTTGCCCGTTGTGCCGCGCAGGATGCCCGGCAGCGGCAGACCAAAATGAGTGTAGGTCATTTCCAAACTTTCCGTGTTGAGGAAGCCGCAAAAGCCGGCAATGAAAAAGGCGGGAGGGATTAAAGACGAGATTTCGGAATTAATGAAGGTGATAAGTTCGCCGGGCGAGGTGAATTTCGGGTAGTATCTGAGGAGATACATTTTCAACGTCGTGGCGAGGATTGCGGAGGTTATGCCGTGTCCCATCACATCCGCCACGAAGATGCCCAGCGCGTTTTTCCCTTTGCGGACGACTTCAAAGTAATCGCCGCCGATGGAGTCCGCCTGCTCGTAAATGTATGAAATCTTTATGTTTTTCACGGCTGGGAATTTCTTCTGAATCAGACTTTTTTGCAATGCGCCTGCCGTCGCCATCTCCTGCTCTATCTGGTGAAGCGTCGTAGAGAGGCGGTCGCACACATGGGTGAGTTCGCGGGTCTTCTCTTCCACTTTCTTCTCCAGAATCATCGTTCTGACCTTTGCCAGGTCCTTTATTGAGACGATCCCCTCAAGTTTCCCATCGTCAACAATAAGAAGATGTCTGAAATTGCCCGCCTGCATTTTGCTGTAGGCGTCGTCAAGTGCGCTCTTCTTGCTCAAAGCAACGATCTCTCTGGTCATCACATCTTCAAGGCGCGTTACGGCGAGGTCTTTTCGGGACAGCACCACCTTGTGCAGCAGGTCGCGCTCGGTGAAAATCCCAACCGGCGCGCCGCCTTCAAGCACTACTATTGAACCTACCCGCCGCTCCGCCATCTTCTTAAGCGCATCGTAAGTGGATGTGTTTTTATCCGCCGTAAGCACTTTCGTGTTCATTATCATCTTAAGATCAAGCGTCTTGCCGGGCATAGTTACCACCTCTTTCGTTGCAGGCAAATCGTTGAACGGTTGCGGTTGCGCGGCTGGAATCGTTTTTCGTCTTACGGTTTTCGTTTTTTCTTTCACCGATTAACGATTGACGATTCGAGCCGCGCAACCGTTCAACGAGAGCCGAAGTAATCCATGACTCTATCTATTTCTACTATCTACTGCTTTTTTATAAATTATCACATGGTCTGTAGTGTAATGGATGTTAAAATCACTGTCCAGACGGTTAAGATTGGAAAGGAAATAAGGGCTTCTTTTGTGGAGGACGATGGCAACCGGCGCGCCGGGCGGGCAGCCCCGCGACTCGTAGCGCATGTAGGAATCGGGTTTTCGGCTGGCGAGCATATCAATCGCTGCGATCTTCTCTCGGCTCTCAAAAATAATCCGCCACTTGATGAAATAGGTCGTATGCACACAAGTGATATTTTCTGAGTTCAGGAATTCAATAATCTCCGTCACAGACTTCGGATCGGTTTTTACATTGCCTTCAACGATTGATTTATCACTTATTATACTTGAAAAACCAAAAGACAGAACAGAGATCATAAGAAAAAATACACAAACAGAGACCATGTGTGCGATGCAGTGTCTTGAGCGCATCAGGATGAAAACGGCGGCTGCGATATGTATGGAGATGAAAGGTTCAAGCGGCAGCAGGTAACGGGGGGAGGCGCCACTGAAGGGGGAAAGGAAATAGAGGAATACAAAAATGAGAGGGGTGATGTAAAGAGCGGCTGGCAGGTTAAGGTTTTTGCGGCCGAGCAATGAGACGACGAAACCGCCGCCTGCGATAAGGGCATAAATCAGCGCGGCTGTCGGTATGGATGGCGGGAAGTTGTGGATGCAGTCGCGCGTGAGAGAGGCTGCGAAATCGTATTGAAGGAAACGGATTGCGGAGCGAAAAAAGTGCGCTGCGAGCGGCTCCGCGGTGGTTCGCCCGTAGAGCAGATGTTTCAGGTTAGCGAAATCGCTCGTGAGATTATCGTAGATAAGCGGAGTTGCGCCAACAAGAAAAAAAACACCGAACACAACGGCGCGGCTGACGGTGAGTTTTTTGTGAACGAGTAGCACAAGAGATACCGCTGCCAGATATACAAGCCCGAAATCGTAACTCCACCACGCCAGCCCGAGTAAAAAACCTGTCGCATAGAGTATCAGATTCGTTTTTGTCCCCTGCTCGTTCGTTAACACCAGATGCTGGAGAAGATGCAGAGCGAGTAGTCCGAGAAAAATTGTTTCAATGTAGCCATCCGCTTTAAGTGAAGATTTAAGAAACGGGGTTGAAAATGCAAGTATAAGCGCAGCGAGAAACGCGATGCCGCCGCCCGCGCATCGCCGCAGCGAAAAGAAGACAACTAAAATCACTCCCGCCGCGAATACCGCCGGGATCGCCTGAACGATAAGCGACGAGACACCGAACAGCCTGAAGAGCAACGCAGCAATCAATGCCTCAATCACATGCCCGCCGCCGTAGTGCTGTCCGTAAAAGAATATCGGGACGCCCTCGCCGCGCGCTATGTGAATTGCCATCAAACCGACGATCGATTCATCGGCATCCGTGCGGGTCTCGGCTGTGAGCAGGACGATCAGTCTGGGGATAACAGCAACAGCGAGAAGGAACAGCGCAAAGACGACATTTTTCATCCACAGTGTCGTGTCCACGGTTACTTGCCGCATGATGTGACTATTTCAAAGCGAATAATGAATAACAAATATTGAATTACGAATTATGAATTTTTCCTTCCTTCAATATTCATAATTCCTTGTTCAATTTTAAACATTCAATTAAATTGTTTGTTCCCGCCATCAACAATTGTTGATGCGCTATTTCATTGTTGACAAGACACTACAGGTCCCTTGCACAACGGAACCCGTCATTGCTGCCATCGTTGCCGAGAACTGCCCCGCCGCGCATGGAAACGCGCATAAGCGGTACAGGGCAGAACCATGAGCCGCCACGCATCACACGAAGTCCGCATCCTGAAATTTTATTCACAGGATTCCTTTTCGGCATCCAAAAAAACCAGTCATTATCATAACAGTCCTGCACCCATTCCCACACATTGCCTGCCATGTCTAGTACTCCATACGGCGACGCCCCTGATGGAAAACTCCCCACCGGCGCGGTAAACGCATATCCATCCATCTTGAATACGCTATCCTTTCTCCTTCTATCCTTGCGCCACTTATAACAGGCATAATTTGCCCTGGTGTTCTTCTCGCAGTCAGGGGGGGCGTTGCCCCAGGGGAATGTCCTTCCATCCGTCCCGCGCGCCGCTTTCTCCCATTCCGCTTCTGTCGGCAGCCGCTTCCCAACGCGCGTGCAATAGTCTCCCGCGTTATGCCATGTAACACGCTCAACCGGACAATTGGAACCGCAAGTCTTGAAATATGACGGATTATATCCCACTTCTTTTTCATAAGCCCCCTGCGTCACTTCCGTCCTGTCCATGCAGAATGCATCAAGATACACCCGCTTGTGAGGATTCTCATTATTATCGCACGCATCATCATTGTAACACCCCATGATGAATTCTCCGGCAGGTATGAGAATCATGTCCGAGGGGCAATTGCTCATTGTAACACTACCTGCAACATATCGTTTGGTACTTATTTCGCTGATTATAAAAAAAGCCTCTATCAGTACCGCCGCCACCCCGAGCATGCCTATAATTTCGCCAAAAAGCAGCGCCGCATTCCGCTTATTATTTAACATATTTAACGGCATATTTTATTTAACAGGGAAGGAGGAACCATTAAAAAAACAGGGAAAAGTTAGAAAAAACTTCACCTTCATCTTCTTCAAGCATGTATTCTCCGCGCACAGGCCCGCCTTTGAGACATCAGATTACGCGGATGGTGCGGATTCTTTTCCACGCTCGGTAAGCGATTTAAGCAGTATGCGGTTTTCAGGATCAACCTTATTAAAACTTTCCTCACTGACACTGAACCTGATTTTTTCGGGGCACTCCGCCCCAAGCCGCGGATCATTACCCGGCGGATATACGCTGACAAAAACTTCAACCACGCCGCCCGATGACATGCCATATACGGTTACAGTGAATTCCGCCACGCCCACTTTGAAATCAAAAGATTTCTGCCTGATCTTCCAGTATCCCCTGCCTGTCTCTTTCAAGATTTCCCTCACAGCGGAAAAAAACTGATAACACTCCACATCGCCGAAGTTCCGCCGCTTCTCTCTGTCATAACTGCATATTGATTCAAGATATTTGCGGGGCTGAAGCAGCGAGCCGTCCCATCTCAAGACAAGAAATTGTGTTCCCTCCCATTCAACTCCATCCTGCCTGATCAGGGATTTGCCGTCATCGGAGACCCGCACAACTACGGCTCCACGCAGCCACATCTTAAAATCTTCCGCAACATCCCCCCGATGACAGGTGATATTTGAAAAGTCAAGTCTCTTATCATCAAGGCATCCGTTGAAGGTGATGATCTGCCCTGTCTTAAGTATCAATACGGGTTTTTTCAACAATGGTTCATTCTGTTGATGGAATTCGGGATTGTTTTTCTTGATGTATTCAAAGACAACGGCAGCGAGACGGATGGACGATGGGCAGTCAAAACTGCACGGAAAGTGTGCGATAAATCTTGCCGCTGGTGTCAGAAGAGGAAAAAAATTCTTTTTTGTATTGACCGCCGCCGACAGATACGCATCAAAAGGCAGCCGTTCGTCCACAAGCACATCGTAAGAGACTGAGCAGCAATATGGGTATCCTAATATTTCAGCGGTGTCCCTTGTTAACAGATTTTCCCTCTCCCCGACCCGCTCATGCCACATCGTGAACATTCCTTCAACGGCATCTTCAGGAGTTCTTCCGATAAACACTGACTTGCGGTCGCCATCCGGTGAAAACTGGAAGTTTGAGCCGTCGGGTTTCATAAAATACGGCGCTGGATAGACAGCACAGTAAAACCCCATATCCATCCACATTTTGCATGCCGAATTTATTTTTTTTAAGGGGATTCCTTCCTTGCGGGCAACTTTTCGCTGTCCCAACTTCAGTTGCACGATCTCAACATCAAAGTCAGGACGGTCTAAATCCGAAATCGCCTTTTTGCTGCTTTTCCCACGCGGCATTATTAAATGACAAAAAATACGACCCACTAATTACACGAATTTACACTAATTAAATTAGTGAAAATTAGTGAAATCAGTGGATAAAAATTTTATATTTGAACTTTGACATTTGAAATCAAGTTGTTACTTACATTATGGCTTTTCTGTAGATTTCCTCGTATTTCTTCGCTGACGCTTCCCATGAGAAATCGCGCGACATGGCTTCTTTTACTATTTGCGTCCACACTTTTTTGTCATCATAGCATTTCAGCGCCCTCTTAACTGCTTTAAAAAAGTCTGCGCCCGTGTAATTCTCAAAAACAAACCCCGTGCCTTTTTTCCTGCGCGCATTGTAGTCCTCAATCGTATCCGCCAGACCGCCCGTATAACGCACTACCGGCACCGTGCCGTAGCGCAAACTTATCAACTGCCCCAGCCCGCACGGCTCATATCTTGACGGCATCAGGAAAATATCGCACGCTGCGTAGATCTTCTGCGCGAGCGCGGCGTCAAATTTCAGATTTATGCTCGCCTTATCAGGATGCTTCTTGCTGACTTCCCCCATCAGTTTCTCATAATAATCATCGCCGGTGCCGAGGAGTACAAACTGCACATCACATTTCATCACTTTCTCTATGATCTCCTCCAGTATGTCAAACCCCTTCTGCGCCGCAAGCCGTGTTATCATCCCAATCAGCGGCACGCGCTTCGTCTTCTTATACGGCAGCCCGAGTTCTTTCAGCAGCCTCCCTTTGTTTTCTTCCTTGCCCGAAAGTTTATCCGCCGTGTATTTCACAAAGATGTTCTTATCTGTGGCGGGGTTGAAAACCTGTGTATCAATCCCGTTGATGATGCCGGAGAGTTTATGGCTTTGCGCACGGAGCAAGCCGTCAAGCCCGCAGCCGTATTCCTCGGTCTGTATTTCATCCTTATACTTGTCGCTCACGGTATTCACCTGGTCGGAATAGACGATGCCCGCCTTCATCAGATTCAACTGCCCGAAGAATTCAAGTTTTTCAAAGGTGAATTCAGACCAGTCAACGCCGGCGACGATCATATAATCGGGCGGGAACAAGCCCTGGTAGGCGAGGTTATGGATGGTATAGACCGTGCCGATTCCTCCGAATAAGGGATCGTTCTTTAAGGTTGTCTTAATAAGGCAGGGAATAAGCCCCGTCTGCCAGTCGTTGGCGTGGATAATGTCGGGTTTCCAGTCAAGACGGCGCAGCGCTTCAAGAGCGCCTTTGCAGAAGGTGATGAACCGCTCGCCGTCGTCCTGATACATATAAACTTCTTCGCGCATGAAGAAGTGCGGGCAGTCAACCAGATAAATTTTGAGTCCGCCGTGCTCCAGATATTTCAGATTGACCGTTGTTTTCTGACCGCCCAGTTGAACGGGAATATCGGTGAGGAGCATACTCGGCTTGAATTTTTCCTCAACGCGCTGATAGTTCGGCATGATCACGCGGGCATCGTGCCCGTGCCTGTTGAGCGCGCGCGGCAGCGAGCCTACGACATCCGCCAGCCCGCCTACCTTCGCAAACGGCGATACCTCCGCCGAGGCAAATAGTATGTTCAGTTTTTCTCCCGCTTTTCCTGTCATTTTGCCACCCCCTTGTGGATTCAGTCGCTTACTAATACCTTATAGATAAAATCAGTATCATTTTAGCGAAGTGAAGTTGTCTTTACTAGAACATATTTTTGCATAGTTGTAGGGCGGGATATCCGTATCCCGCCGTTCGGCGCGATGTGGAAATCGCGCCCTACAGCGCTTCATATAGCTAAAATGTTACAAAAATCATATATAACTATAAACAATATGTAAACAAAAACTGAAAATTCAACTTATTTTGACCTAAATTAAGTGATTCTATACTATGACAGTTTTTCGCCCCCTGAGTGCCGTTGTAGGATGTGGTCTCTGCACTGTTGGTTCAGGGTTTAACCCTGAACCAACCATGCCACGCGCCTACGCTCCGGTTCCCTTTTCGTAAAAAATCGCTCAAATTAGGTTAGAATATATCTATCTGTGTAATCTGCGTAATCTGCGGATTATCTTTCATCGCCGAAGGCTATTAATTTAAAAGGGGGAACACACACAATGATCAAATTCAACGGCATCAATCACCTTGCGATGGCAACTGGCGACATGGACAAAACCATCAGATTCTGGCGAGACCTGCTGGGGATGAGACTTGTCGCCGGCCTCGGCAAGCCCGGATACCGTCATTACTTTTTTGAGATTTCGGAAACCGACTTGATCGCTTTTTTTGAATGGGACGGCGTCAAGCCTGCCGCCGAGAAAAGCCACGGTGAGCCAGTCAGGGGACCTTTCATCTTTGACCATGTCTCGTTCGGCGTGGAAACAGAGGATGACCTGTGGGAATTGAAAGACAAACTGTCAGCGGCTGGATTTGAGGTATCGGATGTGATAGACCACGGTTTTATTCACTCTATTTATGCCTTTGACCCCAACGGCATTCCCGTGGAGTTCAGCCACAATGTGGAAGGCAGAGATGTGCGCAGGAATCCGCGAATGGTTGATTCCGCGCCGTCCGCCGTAACGCTGGAAGGCGCAGAGCCGCAGGCGGGCAAATGGCAGGTTGTAAAAAGGCGCACACCGAAAGAAGAGCGCGTCGTTTACGCCGGCGCCGGCAGCGAGTTGTATCACGGGAAAAAACGATAGAGACGACAGGGGTCAGTATGCAACAGGCTGTTGAAAGAGATATGGAACCACAGATAAACACGGATAGACACAGATTTTTTCTGTGAATTTACGCGAATTTTTTTGCGTATAAAAATCAATGATTATCTGTGTTAAACTTGTGGTTTTTTGTCCTTCAATACCTTGTCAGTACTGATCTTCTTCATCAGCGATAACAGTGCTGATTGTGTCAGTCAATAATTCCGCAGTGATCCGATGCCCTTCCCCGTTGAGGTGTCGGTCAAACGGGAAATAGAGAGTCTTCCCGGGATTACTGTTCTTACGGAACGGTTCAAGTAAATCCACTGAAGCACGGAAACTTTGAAACGCGGAAAGACATTTTTTAGCGCGAGCGGCGCTAATAAAAGTTCTTTTTTCCGTGCTTCCATAATTCCGTGCTTCCGTGATTTATTTTTGTAACTTTAATTATTGATTTCGCTATAACGAAAACATCTTTCCGCTCCGTGTTTATTTTTTTCCTGCGGTGTTCAATTGGAGTTTAAGTTTCACATATCCGCCGTCCGGCGCCGGGAGTGTTTTGAGCGCCACATAAAGTTCACCGCTCTGCGGGAGCATTACAACGCTCTGGAGCGTGTTGCCTTTGCATATAGTATTGCTGAGATTTTCGCTGATTTTCCCTTCCTCCGGATTAAATTTATCTGAAAGGAACTCTTCGGCTGATTTCTCATCAATGCCGCCTACGTTTGCGTCTATCAGATGTTCCAGCCGTTCATAGCGATATTGCGAATCGGTTTTTCTCCCGCCGTTGGATTTGACGATTTCTTCCTGTTGAGGCGCCATTTCCTCGTGCAGAAAATGATTTGTATGTATGAGGACGCCGTTGCGGGGGGCGGAGCGAGTTATGCGGGTTGCGCTGAGTTCGGCGACGAAGCCATCGTTGGCTTTGCCATCCGTAACGAGCACATTGTAGCCTGTAGTGCGGGGCAGTTTTGAGAGGATGCTGTAAGCGTCGTCAAGATTTGTTGAATACTGAAGGAGTTTGCGCAGATGGATCATGAAGGGCATGCCGTCAAGGGATGCGTCGGAAGTGATGGATGTCATTTCGCCCATTGAAATCTGTTCGGCGTTGATGCCCGTGAGCGTGCCTGCCATACCGGGCCAAGAGACCGATGCGAGCGGCACGCCCTCGGCGGGTGTGATGAAAAATACGGTATTGGCGAGCACGAGCAATTTATCCGAAGACCAGTCAAGGTTGCGTCCGTGTATCACATCGCCGTTCCGCGTTACGCCGCCGAGCACAGCGAAGTTTGAACAGTTCGGCTTCACGCCCACCCAATCCGCCGATACAACATCAAGGAAGATATTGGAGTAGAGGATTTTTTCATATCCCACGCCCGCGCCCTCGGCGATGCCGCGCATTTCTTCCACATATTCTTCAGGGATGTGCCTTTCAAGGATTTTTGCGGCGGTTGCGAGCGCATCGGGGGTTGCGCCGAAGATGTTCCCGCGCTCCTCAAAGAAATACTTTATGAGAAAATTTATTTCCTTTTTGAGCAAAGCGCCGTGCTGAACGCCGATCTCATGCGGCGTGCCGGATAGGTACACTACCCGCACGCCTTCAACCATCTCCAGCCTGCCGCTGTTGTATGTCGCCGCCACATCAGCGACGGCAATTGCACTGACGAAAAATGCAATGGAAAATAATGCGGCTGAAAATGTTTTGAACTTATGAATCATAAAGTGCAGTGCGGAGTATGTCATATTCCATATTTTACAACAAATCAAGGTTATTAATGGAAACCCGCAGTTTGAGGTCTTTAAATTTCGGAGTGCGACATCACGATGTCGCTTTCATTTACGGCGACATGTCGCCGTATAACAAAGCGGTGTCGTGCCACCGCACTCCAAAT
>JBFMBQ010000114.1:0-4451 GCA_040755115.1 bacterium | reverse complement strand
TTCAAGGGAATTAAGATCGTAAGGACGGAAGCGTATCACAAAGAACTGTTAAGTGTTTCCGTACAAAACAATATAGTGCCACACGAGTTATACGAGATTATGTTAAAATACATGAGTTTTCGTCACAGAGTAGTTCACGGCTACGGCTACATGCTTGAGCCTGAAAAGATGCAGTTCCTGATAGAAAATGCAAAACGGACGGCGGACAGATTTTTCAAAGAATTGAAACAAAACGGATACCTGTGATTATCATCTTTCTTCACATAAGGCGATTGTTTAATAAAACTGATTTAAAAAACAGTAAGTTTCTGTAACTAATCTTCAGTGGGAGTGAAGTTTGATTTGGAGTGCGGTGGCACGACACCGCTTTGTTATACGGCGACATGTTGCATTATGGTTCAAGGTTCAACCCTGAACCAACCGGGGCGAACGCCATGCGCCCCTGCGGAATCAGGACACAAAAAAATCCCGTCGGTTATCCGGCGGGATTTGTGTGGCTTATGAAATGTTGATGTTCACAGTTTCACGACATTCGCAGCCTGTTCGCCCTTGGGACCGGCTACAACTTCAAATTCCACTTCTTGTCCTTCTTCAAGGGTCTTAAAACCATTGCCCTGAATCGCAGTGTGGTGGACGAAAGCATCTGGGCCTCCAGGTCGCTGGATGAACCCAAAGCCTTTTGATGCGTTGAACCATTTGACAGTTCCTTTTACTTTCATCAGTTCAGCCTCCTTTTCTTTAATGCATGTGTTTATTCTGAAATGTTCTTATCAATAAAAAAACGCAGCAACGCCGTAATGTGCGCATCAACCGCTTCTGATAAGATCGTTTCGGTAAACACTGTTGAACCATTGTTACGGTTCTTGTAGTTGTTGTTCCGGAGACTAAAAAAGAGACTGATGAAGGTTCTGCTTTTTGTTCCCGTGAAGACAACCTACAAATCGACCTGTATAAATTATTATGTAATTAAAAATTTTTGTCAAGTCTTTTTAATTAATGCCCTGCGGGCGATTAAAATGAACCACAGATGAACACGGATATACACAGATGAAGGGGCGCACGGCAGTGCGCCCCTACGGAATCTGCGTAATGCGTGCAAAATATTTAATGTGTTTGTATTAATTCTTACTGCTTCTTGTTTTTGAGTTGATTCTTCAGTTCCTGAATACGCTGCTCGCACTTGTCAGGGTCGTCCTCGCATAACTTGCGAAGTTCTTCTCGCTTCTTTGCAAATTCTTCTTTCTTGACCTTGCATTCATCGGGTTTTTTCTGGCACCATTCCTTAAACTCATTCAATTTCGCCTTTATCTTCTTCCGCTGCTGGTCGCATTTCTCCGGGTTTTCTTTGCACAGTTTTTTCCGCTCCTCAAGCCTTTTCCTGATCTGGTCTTTCTTTTTCTCGCATTCCGACGGATTCGCCTTGCACCATTCATCAAATTTCTCTCTTCTCTCCTGCCTTCTGTCTTTCATTTTCTGACATTCTTCGGGATGCTGCTTGCACCACTCTTTCGCCTTGCCGATTTTTTTGCCGTGTTCCCCTCCCTTTGCGCCGCCGGCAGCATACAGCGAGGCGCAGATAAGCGTTGCGGAAAGAACGACAAACGCCGCAATCATTATTTTTCCATTGGCAATCGTTCTGGTTTTCATTTTTCAGCCTCCTCTTGTTTTACCTGTTTTGACTGTCCATGCTGGAAAAGGTTAAAATATGTTGAAAGATTTTCAATTGTTAGTTTTGGAGGCGCCGTAACAAAGAGCGAAAATTGAACCACAGATGAACACAGATAAACACGAATAATATGAACGCAGATAAGGGTGGATATTTGCGCCGCAGGCGCAAATAAAAAATCTGCGTTCATCAGTGTTAATCTGTGGTTCCATAAATCTCCAAAATAATTTGACACTTTTGATTTTTCTCCTATAATAAATTGTTTTGAGAGCAAGGGTGATTGCTATGAAAACTACATATCCTAAAAAGGAAGAAGTGCAGAAGCGCTATGTGCTTTTTGACGCTGACGGAGTGGTGCTTGGGAAACTCGCGGTGCGTGCGGCATCGGTGCTGCGCGGCAAGGATAAACCGATTTTTCATCCCGCAGTTGATACGGGCGATTTCGTGATAATTGTGAACGCCGAGAAGGTTCATCTGACGGGCAAGAAAATGAAGGAGAAAATCCACTACAGGCACTCACAGTATCCGGGCGGGCTGAAAGCCACACCTTACGGTGAACTGCTGAAGAAGCAGCCCGAGCGGGTGATCTACAACGCAGTCAGAAGGATGCTGCCCAAGAACTATCTGTCACGCGATTTACTAAAAAAACTTAAAGTTTACGCAGGTCCGGATCATCCACACAAGGCGCAGAAACCGGTGAAAATAGACTTGCCGAAATATGGGGTTTAATCAGGGGCAACTTGCAGGGCGCCAGTTTTAGGCAGAAACCAAAGATGAAATACAAAAGATTATCACTGAAACACGGAAATTTGGAAACACGGAGAGATGTGAAATGAGAGATGTAAGATGTAAGATAAAAAATGATCGTCTCACATCTCACTTTTTCCATCTTACTTCTTCTTTTCCGTGCTTTCGTGATTAAATTTTGATTTTCTTGCCATAAGGGAGGTAAAAAGAGTGAATAGTCAGGAAGCGGCAACATATTACGGCACGGGCAAACGGAAGACCTCAGTTGCGAAGGTGTGGCTCTTCCCCGGCAGCGGCAAGATAGAAGTGAACGGGAGGGATTTCAAGCAGGTTTTTCCGCGGTTATTGCATCAGAATGATGTCGTTGCGCCCCTTAAAGCGGTCAATATGATAGACAAGATGGATGTCAGGGCGGAAACATCCGGCGGCGGCATAACGGGGCAGGTCGGTTCCATACAACTCGGCATCGCCCGTGCGCTGCTTAAGATGGACGAAAGTTACCGCCCGTTGCTCACGCAGCAGTCGCTTCTTACGCGCGACCCGCGAATGAAGGAGCGCAAGAAATACGGGCAGCCGGGCGCACGCAAGAGGTTCCAGTATTCAAAGAGATAATCCATAATATCAAATGTCAAAATCCAAAAATAAAATATTTAACCACTAATTACACTAATTTTCACGAATTAAAATTAGTGTTAATTCGTGTAATTCGTGGTTCATATTTTTTATCAATCAGGAAAATGAAGAGATTAAAGATCCGCTGTGCAGTTGTCGGCGCTTCGGGGTATGTCGGACTTGAACTGCTGCGCCTTCTGGGACAGCATCCCCGCACCGAGGTGGTGCTCGCTACCTCAAATACACACCGCGGAAAGGCGGTCGCCGAAGTCTTTCCCCACCTGCCACTGAAAACCTCCCTTCGTTTTACACCGCATGATGATGCAGCGGATTTTAACGCAGCAGATGTATTCCTTCTTTCGCTTCCGCACGGAAATTCGTTTAATATAATTGAATCATTGCTCGCCACTGCGAAGGTGATTGATCTCAGCGCCGATTACCGCCTGAAAAATCCTGCCGATTACGAAAAATGGTATGGATTCACCCACCCCAAGCCGCACTTGCTGAAAAAGGCGGTTTACGGTCTTACGGAATTGAACCGCCGCGCTGTGCGCGGGGCGGCGCTTGTGGCAAATCCGGGCTGTTATCCCACTGGGATGCTGCTTGCGGCGGCGCCTCTTGCGAAGTTGGCAGGGATAAAACCAGACCAAATTATAATTGATGCGAAATCAGGCTACAGCGGTGCGGGGCGTGTTCTCGCTGAAAAATACCTGTTCACTGAGGCATCGGGTGAGTTTACCGCTTACAGTGTGGTAGGACACCGCCACTGTCCGGAGATGCTTCAGGAAACATCGCGCATATTCGGCAAGGCGGTAAAGATCGTTTTCACGCCGCACCTCATACCTGTGTCGCGCGGGATCTTGAGCACATTGTATGCTAAAACGAAAGTGATAAAAGAGGAAGAACTCCGTAAAGCATATATAAAGTTTTATCGGGGCGAACCTTTTGTGCGCATCTCCCCGGCGGGGGAAACTCCCGGCATCAGAGAGGTGTCGGGGACAAATATGTGCACGATAGGGCTTTTTGCGGACACTGAAAATTCAGTAATAAAAGTAATCACAGCGATAGACAATTTATGCAAGGGCGCAGCCGGTCAGGCGGTGCAGAATATGAATTTAATGTTCGGGATGGAGGAAACGGCTGGCTTGGAGGCGGCGCCGCTTGTGCCGTGACGAAATAACGGTTTAGATACGGGTTAGATGATAATTGAATTTCAAATGTCAAAGTCTAAATTTCAAATGAATGACAAAGGCAAAATGATAAATTTTGTCCATGCATTCATTAAGCATAGAAAGACATTTGAACTTTGACATTTGATATTGGATTTGACATTAGTAATTTGTTATTTGTAATTTTGATTATGCCTTTATCAAACTTTTTATACCGGAGTCTTGTTTCGCTTGCCGCAGTTTATTTTATATTTGCA
>JBFMBQ010000113.1:0-2803 GCA_040755115.1 bacterium | reverse complement strand
AATTGAAACTCCTTCGGCGTGGAGAACACTGCCGAGGTGTGCACACTTCGGAGTCTGCGGCGGCTGCCGTTTGCAGCACATTGTTTACGAAAAACAACTTGAATTCAAGGAAAGCCAGGTCAGCGAATGTCTTCAGCATATAGGCGGGCTGCGGGAGGTTACTGTTCGGAAGATCGCCGGGATGAGCGATCCGTGGTATTATCGCAACAAGATGGAATTTACTTTCGGCACATCGCCCGGCGGTGAGGTTCTCCTTGGTATGCACGAGGCGGGGAGATTTGATCGGATTGTTGATGTAACGGAATGTCATCTTCAGCCTGCATTATGCAACGATGTTGTCGCCTCTGTGCGAGATTTTGCCCGCAGATATAGTCTGATGTCTTATGATCCGCGGGCTCGCCATAGTTCAATGGACAGACACATGGGGCTGCCCCTACTGAAGAATCTTGTGGTTCGGGCTGGCAGCGACGGCGAGAATTACATGCTATGCCTTGTTACGACGCCGGGTGATTTTCCACAGATCGCCCAATTCAGGGAAATAATAAGACAGAACTTTCCACAGGTAAAAAGTATGTTCTGGTATCGCAACCCGCTCGTTTCGGGTGTGGCGATAGCAGGCGAAGGGGAATTGCTTTGTGGAGAGCATTTTATAGAGGAGAAAATCGGCGGGATCGCCCTGAAGGTGTCGCCTTCATCTTTCGTGCAGATAAACAGGGCGCAGGCACAAATGCTTTACGCAACGATAGTTGAGTTTGCCGGGCTTTCAGGTGATGAAACTGTTGTTGATCTTTACACAGGGACAGGCCCGATTGCGCTGTTGTTAGCGGGCGGTGTGAAGAAGGTGATAGCGGTGGAATCAAACGCTGATGCCGTGAGCGATGCACGCTGGAATGCTGAAAAGAACGGCATCGGTAATGTGGAGTTCATAGAAGGAGCGGTTGAGAAATTATTTCTGGAGACAGCGGAGAAGAACAAGCCGGATGTGGTTGTTGCTGATCCGCCCCGTGCGGGCATACACAAAAAAGCGATGCGTGCGCTTTTGAAAACTCTCCCGCGGCGCATAGTGTATGTTTCCTGCAATCCGGCGACTCTTGCGCGTGATGTAAAGATTTTTGTTGAAGGCGGCTACGATGTTACAGCCGTTCAGCCGGTTGATATGTTTCCGCACACGCCGCATATAGAGGCGGTTGCGAGGCTTGATAGAAAGATTTAAAATGACAGGAATTGCAGGATAAACAGGGCTTACTACCGGGAGAAACCTATGAAAAAATCAAAGACAAGAATAATTTACGACTACACAAATATGCTTGCTTCTGCGGTCGGGAATGAGCATGGCGTAACAGAGCGCGAGATAAGAAATTTTGAGAAAAGGGCGGGCAAGATCGTTAAGGATGTGCGCAGTAAATACGAAAGCGGCGGGCTTGAGTTTATGGAACTTCCCTCGCGGCGGCGTGATGCGAGGGTGATTCTTAAATTTGCGGGGAGCGTAAAAAAGGAATACGAAAACTTTGTTGTTCTCGGCATCGGAGGCTCGGCACTCGGCGCAATGGCGCTGCACGGTGCGCTGAATCCTCCCTATTACAATTTGCTGCCGCCCAGTGCGCGCAAAGGCTGCCCACGCATTTTTTTTGAAGACAATGTTGACCCTGTGCGTGTGGCAAGTTTGCTTGAAGTTATAAATCCGAAGAAAACGCTATTTAATGTGGTTACAAAATCAGGCGGCACAGCCGAGACGCTCGCCGCATTTCTGATCGTGGATGATGTGCTTCGTCGCAGCGTCGGCGCAAAAAAACTCGCTCACCATATAGCAGCCACAACTGATGAGAAAAAAGGCAACTTGCGGGAAATGGTGCAGCGACTGGGGCTGCCATCATTCACGGTGCCTGCCGGTGTCGGCGGGCGGTTCTCAGTATTATCGGCGGTGGGGCTTCTACCGGCGGCGATGGCGGGGATTGATATTCTTGAGTTGCTTCGCGGCGCTGCGGCTGCAAGAATAAGATGTCTTGAAGGCGACCTTGAAAAAAATCCTGCGCTTCTCAGCGCAGTGCTTCAATACATCGCCTGCACAAAGAAGGGCAAGGCGATTCAGGTGATGATGCCCTATTCAAATCAACTTTTTCTTGTTGCTGACTGGTATCGGCAGTTGTGGGCGGAAAGCCTCGGCAAAAAATATACCCTCAAAGGCAATATCGTTCACGCAGGGCAGACGCCGATCAAATCGCTCGGCGCAACCGATCAACATTCGCAGATTCAACTTTATGTAGAGGGACCGAACGATAAGACCGTTACCTTCCTCCGCATTGAAAATCTGCGCACGGATGTAAAAATTCCGCACGGCTACTCCGACCTCGGCGGGTTTGCATATCTCGGCGGACATTCACTTGGCGAACTGCTCAACGCCGAGCAGCGCGGCACGGAGATCGCCCTGACCGCCGCCTGCCGCCCGAATTCAACTTTTATCCTCCCTGAAATAAATCCTTATTTGTTAGGGCAACTGCTTTTCATTCTTCAGATGCAGGCCACCTTTGCCGGCGCGCTGTTCGGCATCAATCCGTTTGATCAGCCGGGTGTTGAAGGGGGTAAAGTTGCAGCCTTCGCACTTATGGGTCGTCCCGGATATGAGAAACATCTTGATAACTTAAAGGCGACGGAGCGTAAACTGCCGCGCAGGCAGGTTTAATCCCCTCCGCGCCATCCGCGCCTTTGCGAGAAATATTCAACCTTTCAACGATCCATTAAATCCCGAACTCCCGTCGTTGGTTCAAGGTTGCACCTTGAACCCAAATGCTTGAATTAGTGCCCT
>JBFMBQ010000112.1:0-7833 GCA_040755115.1 bacterium | reverse complement strand
GGCGTTGAAAGGTAAGGGAGCACATCGTCAAAGAAGATGGCAAAGTGCCGCACGCCGAGTTCCTGTATCTGCCGAAACTTCGCCACGAGCGTGTCAAACTCTTTCGGATTTGAATACTCCATAGACATAGCGGGAGAGAGTGAGAAAGAGAATTCAATATAATTATCGCGACAGATATTTAGATACTCTCGGAATTTTTCCAGTTCCTCCGGCGGGAACGGCTCGCGCCATCGGCGTCGGAAATAGTATCCCTCCTTCGGGGCGTAAATGAAATAGTTCATCTTCAGTGTGCCCATCCAGCGCAGAATATCAACCCTTGAGGCGTGATCCCACACATCGTAACCGCCTTCCAATATACCGCGGTATGAAAAGGCAGGGTGGTCGCGAACTGTCCCCGTATATATCCTCACTTCTTGATCACGGCGGATCAAAAGTTGACGAAAAGTCTGAAGGGCATAATAGAAGCCGGCATCGGTTCGGGCAGCGATTTGGATACCCAGCGGCGGCTTGTTCTCAATTACAATCTCGTAGCCTTCCTGCCGATAAACAGAGGCGTGTTCAGAACCCCCGCGCTTGAATTCAATCGCCGCCTCGCCACCTGCCGCTTTCCCTTCAACCGCTTCAATGCCGTATTCTTTAAAAAGACTGATGAACTTATTGACTAATTCCGGACTTTCTATCCCATCGTTGTTTGAAAGATAGACCTTTCCTGAAAACCTCACTCCTTCCGATAAACAGGCATATCGTGGAAACGGATAAATTAAACTGGAGACATCAACCGTGCACTGCTCGCTGAACACAGGAGCGCATAAGAAAAAAAGAAATAGAAATATCAGGTTAATGTTAAAGATTCTTCGCATTAAAAACCATTTAACAAAAGACATTTTTTACCCCCATGATTTCATTAACTTTCGCGCGTTTGGAGTTCGGCGCGATGTGGAAATCGCGCCCTACAGCGCTTCATATAGTTAAAATGTTACCAAAAATTAATCATTGTAAAAATCGCTCAATGTTAGGTTTAAATCACATATTACAATTTCATTTCATAATTTCAAACCATAATAATATACTATCCTCTATAATTTTATGCAAATTTGCTGTGTGCCGCATACATCCGTGTTTATCTGTGTTAATCTGTGGTTCAATCTTTTCTAAAAACGGAGGACTGAATAATGCCAAAAGAATACATACTCGCTATTGATCAGGGGACAACGGGCACAACCGCAATCCTGTTTGACGAAAACGGTGTTCCATTAGGCAAGAAAAATCGGGAGATTACACAGCACTACCCGAAGCCGGGATGGGTGGAGCATAACCCGGAAGAAATAATGAAGGTAACGCTTGCCACCGTAGCCGACACGGTGCGTGCGGCACGGGTGAAGCCGTCCGCAATCGCCGCTATCGGCATCACGAACCAGCGCGAGACAACCGTTGTATGGGACAGAAAAACGGGCAAGCCCGTCTTCAACGCCATCGTCTGGCAGTGCCGACGCACCGCCCCGATATGCGACAAATTGAAGGCGCAGGGACTGGAAAAAACCTTCCGCAGCAAGACGGGGCTTGTGATTGACGCCTATTTTTCGGGGACGAAGGTGAAATGGATCCTTGACAATGTTCCGGGCGCACGGCAGAAGGCGCAGCGCGGCGAGTTGCTTTTCGGCACCATTGATTCGTGGCTCGTATGGAACCTCACAGGCGGCGCTGTCCACGCAGTTGAAATATCAAACGCATCAAGGACGCTCCTGTTCAATATTCAATCCTTGAAATGGGATGATGAAATCCTGCGGATACTTAACATTCCGAAGGCGGTCCTGCCGCCCGTATGTTCCTCAAGCGAGGTCATCGGGAAAACGAAAGGCTTGAAGGTGCTGCCTGACGGCATACCGATTGCGGGCATCGCCGGCGACCAGCAGGCGGCGCTCTTCGGGCAGGCGTGCTACGAGAGCGGACAGTCAAAATGCACTTATGGGACGGGCGCATTTTTCCTGATGAACACAGGGACGCGCCGCATCGCATCGCGCAGGGGGCTGATAACGACCGTCGCATGGAAACTTAATGACAGTGTGAGTTACGCACTTGAAGGCAGCGTCTTCATTTCAGGCGCGGTGATACAGTGGTTGCGTGATGAGTTGCGGTTTTTCAACAAATCATCGGAATGCGAGCCGCTCGCTGAATCGGTGCCAGACACTGGGGGCGTTTATCTCGTCCCTGCTTTTGTGGGGCTTGGCGCGCCGCACTGGGATATGTATGCGCGGGGGACGATTACCGGACTGACGCGCGGCTCAAACCGTGCGCATATCACACGCGCCGCGCTTGAGGCGATGGCATATCAGGTGCGCGACCTCGTTGAGGCGATGGAGGCAGACGCGGGGATGAAATTAAAGTCGCTGAAAGTTGACGGCGGCGCAGTTGAAAATAATTTTCTGATGCAGTTTCAGTCCGATATTCTCGGTGTCCCTGTTGACCGCCCTGCGGTGGCGGAGACCACCGCGCTCGGCGCTGCATTTTTAGCAGGATTGGCGACTGGTTACTGGAGCGACCTCTCCTCGTTGCAAAAAGCAAGAAAAACAGAATGTTTGTTCCGCCCGAAAATGAAGCCCTCGTGGCGGAATGAACTTTATAAAGGCTGGCTTGAGGCAGTAAAAAAAGCAAAAAAATAATTAGACAGGATGAACAGGATTTACAAGATTTTTTGACACGGATTGACGCAGATTTGCGCGGATTTTAGAATAATCAAAATCTTGTATTATCTATTCTGAAATAAGTATAATTTGCTGAAGTGATAAACAATGAAGATTGAATACGACAAAGAGGCTGATGCGCTTTACATATCTATCAAAGAAGATTATGTAGAGAGAACGGATGAACTTGATAACGGCATTTCGCTTGATTTTGATAAGGGCGGAAATCTCATCGGCGTTGAAATTCTCTATGCTACGAAAAAATATTCAAAACAGGATATTTTTAATTTGACAACAAAGAATCTGATGCTGGAGAGTGTTTGATCTCCATCCGTGTCCATCCGTGAAATCCGTGCCAAAAAAATAATCAGCGAAAATCTGCGTTAATCCGCGTCTAATAAAAATGAATTATGAACACATATTAATTAAAAAAGAAGACGGCGTTGCAATCATTACCATCAACCGCCATGAGCGGCGGAATGCGCTTGCGGCGCAGACGATTGAGGAACTTGACCACGCCTTTACCGAACTTGAAAACGACACCGACCTTGGCGCCGTCGTGATCACCGGCGCAGGCGACAAAGCCTTCTGCGCCGGCGCTGATATAGAAGAAGGATTTAAACCACAAACCCCGAACCCTGAACCCCGAACTACGAGCTACGATATTAGTTATTTCGTCAGGCGCGGGCAGGAAGTGTTTCAGAAGATAGAAAAATTCCCGCTGCCCGTCATCGCCGCTGTAAACGGCTATGCGCTTGGCGGCGGGTTTGAACTTATGATGTCGTGCGACATCGTTATCGCCGCCGAAAACGCCGCACTCGGTCAGCCCGAAGTCAACCGCGGCATAATGCCCGGGTGGGGGGGGACGCAGATGCTGCCGCGCCGCGTCGGCAAGTACAGGGCGATGGAACTTCTTCTCCTCGGCGGTCGCATCAAGGCGCGCGACGCCGAAGCGATGGGACTCGTGAACAAGGTTGTGCCGAAAGGCGAAGAACTGTTTACAGCAATGGAAATTGCAAAACGCTTCGCACGCGCACCAAGAGATTCTGTGCGGTTGATCAAGGACGCCGTCATCCGCGGCAGCGCAATGAGTATTGATGAAGGGCTTAAAATAGAATTAGAAAATTTTCTTAAAACTTTTAAAAAGTAGTTATTATTTTTTGACGCAGATTTGCGCAGATTTGCGCTGATTTTGTTGGCACGGATTACAAGGATTAACACGGATTTAAGCAGATTTCTAATATTAATCATGTCTGGAACATCTGCCCCATTTTTCTGCCAAGAAGCCGCTGTGCTGTGATAAGCGCGGCGATGAGAAGGATCATTCCTAACACGCCCATCGCACTGGCGACTGCCTGTCCGTCTGTCAGGCGACCCAGCAGCATATATATCGCCTTCGTTACAGGATAGAACTTTTCCTGCATTGCGAGTATCAGGCTGTCGCTTACCTCAAGCACAGCAAACGCAAAAGCGAGAATTGATGCGCCGATGATGTTGGCGAGAATAAGCGGCAGCGTAACCGTGCGCATAACAGTTCCCGGCGCAGCCCCCAGTCCTGCCGCGGCTTCCTCAAGGGTTGTATCAATTTGAGTAAGCCCAGCATAAAGCGCACGCACCACGAGCGGCAGGCGACGGATTGAATAACTGATGATCAGAAGCGGAAAAGGATTTATCCGCGGGTCAAGCGCGGTGCCTGAAAAGCAACCCACATAGCCGAAAGCAAGTATGACGCCGGGTATCGCAAGCGGCAGCATCGTAACCGCATCAAGGACATCCCTGCCGGGCAGGCGGCTTCGCGCAAGCAGAAAGGCGATTGTGCCGCCGAGGATGAGGTCAACGCCTGTGCTCATCGCGCTGAGGAAGACGCTGTTTTTTATGGACAGGAATGCCAATTGGTGATTGAAAACTTTCCCGAAATAGTCAAGCGTCCATTCTTCGGGAAGAACTGTAAGAAACCAGGTTCGTGAGACAGAAGATAATATCACGCTCAAGTGCGGGATCAGGGCGAGTGAGAGAATGACGAGGAAAAACACAGCAATAGCGACTCTTGACGCGAAGGAAAGTTTTCGCGCTTCTGCGACTGTTCTTCCATAGGAAATTATGGAATATCGCTTTCTGCCGAACAGCATTCGTCCGGGCAGAAAGAGGGCGAGCGTTGCAAGCAGCACAACGACGACGAGTGCGTAGCCGGCAGGATTTTCCGTCTGCTGCGTAACCATGACGAAGATCTGCACGGGGACGACATTGCGGAATTCAAAGATCAGAGGCGTCCCAAGATCGGTGAACGCCCAGATAAAGACGATTGCGGCGCCGGCGAAGATGCCCGGCAGGAGTAGCGGTAAGGTGATCGTCCTGAAAAGCGACCAACCGCGTGCGCCGAGTCCTCTGCCTGCCTCTTCAAGTGTGGGGTCAATCAGCGCAAATGCCGCCATGATGTTCAGATACATGATCGGGAAGAGGTGAAGCGTTTCAAGAATGACAACGCCCCAGAAGGGATAGGAGAGCCAGGGGATGGGGTTGTGCGCATCCATCCAGCCGAGTTGGATGAGGAATGAATTTATCATGCCGAACCTGCCGAAGACCTGTTTTATGCCGATGGCGCCGACGAAGGGTGGCAGCACCATCGGCGCCATGAGGAGTGCCCCAAGCGCAGTCTTGCCGTAGAATGAAAACCGCGTCATGAACACTGCCGACAGATAGCCGATTATTGTTGAAAGCAGTGTTACCCAGACGCCGATAAGAAGGCTGTTGAGAATTGCCTCGCCCATTATCGGGTTCTGGATGAGAAAATAAAAGAAGGAGAGAGAGAAATGCCCTCGGACGATTACCGATTTGACGAGTGCGAACGCAAGCGGATAAAAAAGGAAGATGGCGAAATATGAAACGATGATCAGGAGGGTCGCTGCGAGGTAAAACCTTTTCTGCAAGATCATTCTTCTTATTTATCCACGAATGACACGAATAGACACTAATTTTTCACTTCGTGAACTTCGCGGGTCGTATTTAGTCTCTGTCATTTTTTGCAGAAGTTCATTGATATGATACCAAATCTGTATTCTTACTTTTCAAGCACGACGGCATCATCCGGTGAAAAGGACACGAGGAGTTCTTCGCCTGCGGCTGGAACGGTTGAATCTGTGATGTAAGCGTTCCATAAGTCGCCGTTCTGCGCCTTCAATTTCAGGTGCATCATACTGCCGGTGAAGGAGGCTGAATCCACGCGCATGCGCCAAGAGAAGATGGAGAACGGCGGATTGGCGGTCTGTCGGGAATTCATCTGCGCGATATGCACATGCTGGGGGCGGATGGAAAGAAAAACAGAATTGCCGATTGGCAACGGTTGGCGCAGTTTTGCCGCGGCATCCCCGCAGCCGGTTGAAATCAGCGCTGCATTGTGAGAGTCAACGGATTTTATTGTTCCTCTGATCAGATTGGTCTCGCCTATGAAGCGTGCCGTGAAGGTATTCGCGGGATGGTGATAGATATCCTGCGGCGCGCCGACCTGCTCAATACTGCCGCTGTTGATGACGGCGATGCGGTCGGCGAGCGAGAGCGCCTCTTCCTGATCGTGCGTAACATACAGCGTGGTAGTACGGAACAGGCGGTGCAGGCGGCGGATTTCGTCGCGAAGTTCAACTCTGAGTCGTGCGTCAAGATTGGACAGAGGTTCATCAAGAAGGAGAATATCCGGCTGAATGATCAGTGCGCGGGCAAGGGCGACCCGCTGCTGCTGACCGCCTGAAAGTTGACCGGGGTATCTGCCGGCGAGTTCAGCGATCTGCACCGCTTCCATCACAGTTTCGGCGCGGCTGCGGCGTTCCGCCTGCGGCAGGCTGCGGAAGCGCAGTCCGTAGTCAATATTCTGGCGCACAGTCATGTGGGGAAAGAGCGCGTAGTTCTGAAACACCATTCCAGCGTTTCTGCGGTGCGGGGGCAGGTCTGTGGCATCGCGTCCGCCGAAAAGGATTCTGCCGGCATCTGCCCTGACGAATCCGGCGACGATGCGCAGGCAGGTGGTCTTGCCGCAGCCCGATGGTCCGAGGAGGAAAAAAAGTTCACCCGGCTCTACATGAAGTGAAAAATCGCTCACAACCTTCACAACGCCAAAACTCTTGCTCACCTGCTCAAATTCAAGGTTGATCATGAGACAAATAGATGAGGTTAAGGTTAAGGAGATGGAAGAAGGGAGACGGAAGACGGGAGACGATTTAAAATCATCTCACATCTTCCGTTTACCGTCTATCGTCTTGAGCGGTTTTGCAGTTGGTACTTTGCATTTTTTGCACAAGTGTCAACCTTAACCTTTTCCTGTATTATTTTGGCAGAATGGAGCGCGGGAACCAGAGGAGGATAGATGTGCCGTGTCCTTTTTTGCTTTCAATAAAGATTCTGCCGCCGTGGTTGACTTCAACGATACGCGAGCATATAGAAAGACCGAGTCCTTTGCCTGCCGACTTGCGCGTGAAAAACGGTTCAAATGCACGCTCAATATCTTCAGGGGCGATGCCGTGCCCGGTGTCGCTGATTTCAAAGCCGATGCCGCCTTCGTCTTCTTCAAGCGCGGTGGAAGTTATCGTCAGCCTGCCCCCTTTTTCGCTCATCGCCTCAATTGCGTTCTTGATCAGGTTAATAAACAGTTGCCGCATCTGAATCTCATCAACCACAAGGTAGCGCGCCCTCTCTTCAAACGATGTCTCCACCTCAATTTCCTGTTTTTCAATATCTTCACGGAAAAGGACGATCACCTGCTCAATAAGCGTTGTGATGTCAACGGTTTTTTTGTCTGGTTCAGTGCCTCCGACGAATTCAAGTATCTGGCTGAGGATACCTTCCAGGTTTTCCACTTCTGTGGCGATAATATCTGCATATTTATGTTCCCTTGTATTTTCGGCGAGCATTTTCTGGAGTCTTTTAGCGAAGCCGCCGATAGAGACCAGAGGATTGCGCAACTCGTGAGCGATGCCGGCGGAAAACTCGCCAAGCGTGGCAAGCGTGCGGTGCCTGACCAGTTGGTCGCGCGTCTCTGTGAGTCTCTTGTTGATCTGCTCAAGGTTCTTGTAAATCTTTGCAGTTTCAATTGCGGAAGCCGCCTGGTTCGCAAAAAGCGAGAGAAAACCGAGATCGTCATCGGTAATTTCTTTTTTTGTAGCAA
>JBFMBQ010000111.1:0-7419 GCA_040755115.1 bacterium | reverse complement strand
GAGCAGGCGGGCAAACTCGGCGTTGAACTGACAGGCGCGGCGGGGCTTATGAAGACCGCCGATTTCATCACGCTGCATGTGCCGCTTACCGAGAAGACGAAACACATGCTGTCCAAGAAGGAATTTGCGCATATGAAGCGCGGGGTGCGCATTGTCAACTGTTCACGCGGCGGCGTCGTTGATGAGGCGGCGCTTCTGGACGCGCTCAAAAAAGGGCATGTGGCAGGCGCAGCACTTGATGTCTTTGAAAAAGAACCGCCGGTCAATAACCCGCTGCTTGCGCTGCCGAATGTCATCGCCACGCCGCATTTAGGCGCGGCAACCGAAGAGGCGCAAACCGGTGTCGCCACCGACATCGCAGAGCAGATAACAGACTTTTTCACCGATCTCCCGCCAGCACACGCCGTGAATATGCCGTCCGTCAAACCCGAAGTCTTCGCCACACACCGCCCCTATTTCCTTCTCGCTGAAAAACTCGGCCGCTTCCAGGCTGCGCTCCTTGAAGGCTCCGTGCGCTCCATTCAGATCACCTACAACGGCGACTTCACCGGCGTTGAAACCTCCCTCGTCTCGCGCTATATCCTCGTGGGCTTCCTCAAACCCACTTTCGGCGACTACATCAACTTCGTCAATGCGCCCGTCCTCACCCGCAGCCGCGGCATCAAGATAACTGAAAGCGTTACCGACAAAAAAACCAAGTTCACCTACCTGATAACCGCCACTGTAACGACAAGCAAAAAGGAAACGACAGCGAGCGGCACGCTCTTTAACGGCGAGGCGCGGATCGTTCAGATAGATGAATACTCTATTGACCTCGTGCCCGAAGGAACCGTCCTCATCGTTCACCACAAAGACCGCCCCGGGATCATCGGCAGGGTCGGAACACTGCTTGGCAGTCACAACATCAACATCGCCGGTATGCAGGTCGGCAGGAAGACCGTGCGCGGTGATGCGGTGATGGCGCTCAGCGTTGACGACCCCGTCCCGCCGGATGTTCTCTCTGAACTGGTCAAACTCAGCGGTCTCACTTCCGCCCGGATTGTGCAGTTCTGAAAATCAATCAGGAATTTTTCTCTGTTTTCTATAACTAAAAAATATAGATTGAATACCTACTTCGTCTATCTCAAGGGTAATATATAATATTGATGATTCACATAGTGGCACGGTTTATGTGCCACTACATCCGTGTAATCAGTGTAATCAGTATCCAAAAAATCAAATTTAATGTGTGGAATATGCGGCATATATAACACCAACGGCATAAATGATGCCGACCTTGATGCCATCCCGGTGATGACCGCCGCGCTGCGCCACCGCGGTCCTGATGACAGCGGCATATACAGCGATGAGCGCGCAGCACTGGGGCATACGCGGCTGAGCATCGTTGATATAGAGGGCGGCGCACAGCCGATGGCAAACGAGGAGGGCGCCGTATGGACGGTTTTCAACGGCGAGATATACAACTTCGCCGAACTGCGCAGCGCGCTTGAAGGACGCGGGCACATCTTCAGGACACACTGCGACACGGAAGTAATAGTGCACGCTTACGAGGATTACGGCGACAGTTTCGTGGAGCGGCTTGAGGGGATGTTCGCCATTGCCTTGTGGGACAAGGTGCGCGGGCGGCTTATGCTCGCCCGCGACCGCGCAGGCAAAAAACCGCTGTATTATGTGCACATCGGCGGCAGGCTGATCTTCGCATCAGAGATAAAATCCATTCTTCTGCATCCCGCCGTTGAACGGCGACTCAACGCAGCCGCACTGCACCATCTGATTTCATTTCAGCATGTGCCCGGCGAAGAAACAATCTTTACAGGGATAAAAAAATTGCGCGCAGCGCATGCGATGTCAATTGAAAAAGGCATATTCGGCACACCTGAAAGATACTGGCAGCCGACCTCTGCACCGCAGCGCACAAAACCTGATGCCGCCCGCAGCGCAACTGACGAAATCATCAACATCTTGCTCAATTCAGTCCGAGAACGACTCATCGGGGATGTCCCTATCGGCGCATTCCTCAGCGGCGGCATAGATTCCTCCACCGTTGTTGCGCTTCTGAGCGAGTGCGCAAAGGGCAGGATACAAACCTTCTCCATCGGGTTTGCAGAGTCAGTATATGATGAAACTCCCTACGCACGCGAGGTCGCGCGCCGCTTCAACACGCATCATACGGAATTCACCGTTACACCGCGCGAACTCCTTGAATGTGCTCCCCGGCTCGTCTGGCACTGCGATGAGCCTTTTGCAGATTCCTCTATCCTCCCGACATATCTGCTGTCAAAACTCACACGCGGGCATGTAAAAGTCGCAATCAGCGGCGACGGCGGCGACGAATTGTTCGGCGGTTACGAACGCTACATAGCCGACAAATACCTGCACTGGTTTAACGCTGTCGTCCCCAGCAGCGCACGACACCGCGTGATCGCACCGATACTCAATTCTTCAAAGGAAACAATGCCTCAGGGAAAACTGAAACACCGTCTCGCACAACTCGCACAACTCGCTCCTCTCTCCGACCAAGCACGGCACCTCTCCTGGTTCTCCTTTATGACGCACGATGAAAAAATCGCGCTGTATGCCGCCGATTTTGCAGATGCGCTGCTGGATTCGCGCTCTGAACAAGTGATGGAAACGATCTATCGCGATATTCATGGAGCCGGTGCGGATTTCACACAGCGTCAACTAATGGTTGATTTCTTGAACTACCTGCCCGAGACGCTTATGATGAAGGTTGACCGAGCGAGCATGGCGAACGCACTTGAGGTGCGCTGCCCGCTGCTGTCAAAACGGATGGTGGAGTTTGCGTTCTCAATAAGCGGCGGCATGAAGATAAGGGGCGGGCGGACGAAATGGATATTAAAGCGTGCGGCAAGCCGTCTGCTGCCGGGCGAGATCATTCACAGGCGCAAGCACGGGTTTGAGGTGCCGCTTGATGACTGGTTCCGAGGTGCGCTGCGCGAGCAGGCACACGATCTGCTCACCTGCGCCACATTCATAAACCGCGGGCTGTTCAATCCGTCATCTGTTGATAGATTGCTGAGCGAGCACACCTCCGGTGCGAGAAACCACGGACACAAACTGTGGCTGCTGCTGAATTTAGAAATGTGGTTCAGGACATTTATGGACGGCACGCCGCCGACCGAGCCTCGTTCAATACTATGACGGACAAAAGCGGAAAAATCCCCAATCTTCTTTTCATAGACATGAGCCGCTACCTGCACGAAGGTCCGGCGAGGAGTGCGATACAGTTGCTGCGCCACATTGACCGCATCCGCATAAAGCCCATGCCTGTTTTCTGCCTCAATGCAGCCGAGCGCAGTGCGACAGAGCGGATGGTCGCCGCAACGGTGCACACCATCCCGATGCGCAGGCTGACATACAGGCTCGGCGGCTTTGAAATCGTCAGGTTTCTATTACAGGCACGGGTATCTGTCAATGAACTGTGCCGCTTTATTAAACATGAAGGCGTGGACATAGTTCACATTAATACTATTAACAATATATATGCCGCACTTGCAGCGCGGCGGTGCGGCGTTCCATACCTGCTTTTCGTGCGTGAGATGCTGCCGTCGCGGATGATAAATGATCTGTATGTTCGCTGGATTTGCAGGCGGGCGGCTGCTGTCGTTGCAGTATCAGATTCCGTAAGGCAGAGATTACTCAAAGCAGGCGTAGAAGACAAAAAAATCACTGTGATATACAATGGAGTAGAATTGCCTCCTGACGGGATCGCAGATAAGGCAGATGAACTCAGAAGAGAATTCAACATACCTGAAAATGTTCCGGTGATTGGGATGGTCGGCACGATTGGTCCGCTCAAGGGGCAGATGGTGGCGGTGCAGGCGGTTGCGGCGCTTGTGAAATCGTTCCCCGATTTGCGTTTGATTGTTGTCGGCGATCCATTTCAGGAACCGGGTTTCAAAGGATATTTGGATTCTGTTAGGCGATTCGTTGAGGAACATGGGATTGAAAAGAATGTGATTATTCTCGGTGTGCGGGAGGATGTTCCTGTGCTGATGGCGATGTTTGATGTGCTTGTACAGCCATCTGTGGGTTATGACTCAATGCCGAGAACAGTGATTGAGGCGATGGCTGCGGGCAAGCCGGTCGTCGGTTCTTCCATCGGTGGCATTCCCGAAATGATCACGCACGGCAAAACAGGGTTTATTGTGGAACCCGGCAGCCATGAGGCATTAGCACGCGCGGTGGCGACAATACTGTCATCTGTGGAAATCAAGAAGAAAATGGGCGCCGCCGCCGTTGCCGATGTGATGGATAGATTCAACAGCGAAAAGCAGGCGGGCAAACTGTTAGACCTTTACGAGCGCGTCCTTGCCGGTATTTGAGACTGCTGCGCCACGATAAGGATAAATTAAAATGATTATTGATATGCACATACACACGATGGTGTCATCTATATGCAGTTCCATCACACCTGAAGAACTCATAGAAAAGGCGCTTGAAATCGGGCTTGATGCAGTCTGCGTTACCGAGCATGGCGCGATAGAAGGCGCACGCGTAGCCAAAGAAATAGGCAATAAATACAACTTCCCGATCTTTGAGGGCATAGAAGTGCAGTCCCGCGAAGGGCATCTTCTCCTGTTCGGATTCACCGAAAAGATAGAAGGTGTGCTGCCTGCAAGAGAGATACTTGATATGGTTGAAGGTGCGGGTGGAATCGTAATACCCGCCCATCCATACCGTTCCCCGTTCGGGTGGTATTCGGGCGCCGTCCAGCAGGCGCTTGAAGATACGGATTTTGTAAGGATGTTCCAAGTGATTGAAATGTATAACGGGCTTTCGCTTCCGGAGGAGAACCGCACCGCCGAGGAATTCTGCCGGAAAACCGGCATCTTCGGCATCGGCGGAAGCGATGCGCACTGGATTGACAATGTCGGCTGCTGCACGACTATCTTTGATGCCGAAATAGAAGATGAAAAACATCTCGTTGAGGAATTGAAAAAAGGGAAATATTCGGCAAAAATTAATAGTAACTACAGCAGATAATATAAAAATACTTATTTAAAATCTTGTGTCTTAGTGCTTTAGGGGCAGAAAATCTGCATCGTGAAACATAACAAGAAAAACGGGAGAACAACATGCAAGAAAAAATTGAGCAGTTGAAATCCTCAATACCGACTACTGTGAATCTTATGCTTCTGGCGCCGAAATTTATACGGCTCCTTTTAGCCTTGATCCGCGACCCGCGTGTCCCCAAGTATCTGAAAATTCTCACGGCGGCAGTCGTCGTGTATGTTGCGCAGCCGGCAGATTTCTTACCCGACTTCGTTCCAGTGGTCGGCAAGGGTGACGACCTTATCGCCCTCTTCCTCGTCCTTATTCAATATATGCGCTGGTGTCCTGAAGAGGTGCTCCACGAACACTGGCTGCGGATAATGGGCGAAAACTACGATGTTACTGTTGAAATGGAACAGGTAATGAACGAACTTGAGCCTGCCGTGGCAAGGCGTTTCAGTTACCTCGTTGAAAGCGTTCAGAAAATCCAGGAGAAAGTTAAAAGTTTTTCTGATAAATGAACCGCAAGCGCTTATGAAAAGCAGAATAAATTATAAAACTTGACTATTATTGAGAAAACGGTTATTAATTTAAAATAATGGCTGTTGATACAAAAAAGGGGAGAATCAGGGTTATTACCTATGAGGTTCTTCTTACGGTAGTTTTTCACTGATCATTTTTTTGAGAAAATATATAATCGTTGTGTATTTCCCTGAGGGTAAGCGGAAATAAATTAACAGGAGGCTATATCTTGGAATCAAAACTAATCAATGTGGGATTTGGAAACATCGTATCCGCCCAGCGTGTGGTGGCAATCGTCTCGCCTGATTCTGCACCGATCAAAAGGCTCATTCAGGAAGCCAAGAACAAAGGCACGCTCGTCGCATCAACCTGCGGTCGGCGCACAAGGGCAATTATGGTGATGGACAGCGGACACATCGTCCTCTCCGCTCTTCAGCCCGAAACCATCAAAAACCGTTTCCTCGGTAAAGAAGAGGTGAGCGATACTAAAACTTGAGAAAAAAAAGGTTTCACCCTCTGATTATCGTCATCTCGGGACCGTCAGGCTCGGGCAAGTCAACAGTCATTTCCAATCTTCTCTCCGCCCCGCCGCTCAATGCTTCCGCAAAATTCTCTGTCTCCGCCACAACTCGCCCGCCAAGACCAGGTGAAACCAACGCCAGAGATTATTACTTTATGTCACGAAAACAATTTGAAAAATTAAAAAAACAAAACTGTTTCGCCGAATGGGCAAAAGTCCACGGTGAATACTACGGCACACCGCGCTCCGAAATTGAGAGAATTACTAAAAAGCGCAAAGATGTCGTCCTTGAACTTGATGTGCAGGGCGGCAACAGTATTAAAAAACTTTACCCTGATGCAGTTACTATCTTCCTGTCCGTCCCGCAGCAAACCCTGCGCACGCGCCTCCTCAACAGGGCATCTTCTCTGCCGCCGCCACAACTCAAAAAGGAAATCCGCAGCCGTCTTGAAACAGCAAAAAAAGAAAACAAAGCCGCAAAAAACTACAAATATGTCGTGAAAAATATTGATCTTGAAACTGCGACCGAACAGATTCATACTATTATTGAAACTGAAAGAAATAAAATGACTTAAATATATTGACTCGGAGGTGTAAATCTTGGATACAGAGAAGTTCACACGCGAAAATCTTGTGAAGAAATTCAACGGCAACAAATATATCCTCGTTAATGTCGCCGCACAGCGCGCACGACAAATTAACGACGGCGTTGAAGCCTATGTCAGGGCAAAGTCAAAACATCCCCTTGAAGTCGCCTTCCAGGAAATTGAGGAAGGCTTCGTCGGTTATAACCTGGGCGCAAGACCAGCCGAAGATGAGGCTGAAGTCCTAGACGATGAACTGATCGTCTTTGATGAAATGTTATCCCTTGAACCAGCCCTTGACCTTGAAGAAGAAGCCATTGACATTGATATGATGGAAATTGACGAAGACGAAGTCCTGGATACCGACGAAATTATTATGGATGAAGAGGAATAACAAGATTTAACCACGGAAACACTGAAACATGGAAGAACGGGAATTTTTGTGAATCTTATTTCCGTATTTCCGTTACTTCGTTCTTCCGCAGTTAACTAAAAGCATGAAACACCGCTTGCTGCTCGGCATAAGTGGCGGTATCGCTGCCTATAAGGCGCCTCTCATCATCCGTGAACTCCAGAAAAGAGATGCCGAAGTAAAAACCGTCATCACCTCAAACGCTAAACAGTTCGTTACCGAACTCACACTGCGCACGCTCACAGGTTTCCCCGTCTACAGCGACCTCTTCGCCCCGCCGCCCGCAGACCCCATGGAGCACATCTCCCTGACAGAATGGGGCGAGGCGTTGCTGATTTCGCCTGCAACTGCGAACACCATCGCCA
>JBFMBQ010000110.1:0-10911 GCA_040755115.1 bacterium | reverse complement strand
GCTGGCGTAGTCAAGTTCGCTGTAAGTTTTTTGAGGGAAGCCGATTGAGAAGGTGCGCACTTTCTCGTTGTGCACCTGGCTCATCAGGGCAGTAACCGTGCTTGAATCAATACCCCCGCTGAGGAAGGCGCCGACAGGGACATCGCTGACGATGTGCTCGCGCACCGCTTCACGCAGATGCGCAAGGATTTCCTCGCACCATTCTTCTCCCGTGCGGACTTCACGATGTTGCGGAACATGATAATAGCGTTCAATGCGGACGCCGCTGGAATCCATAATAAGGTAATGTGCCGGAGGCAGGCGGTGGATGCCGGTGTAGATTGTATTTTCGCCGGGGATGTAAAGATGTGTGAGGTATTCGGCAAGGGCGGGAAGATGGATATTCGTGTCAATTTCGGCGCATAGAATGAGCGCCTTAATTTCGGAAGCGAAGTAAAGGGTTGAGCCGCATAAGGAATATACGAGCGGTTTGATGCCGATGCGGTCGCGTGCGAGGAAAAGTCTGCGCTGTTTTTTATCATAGATGGCGAAGGCGAACATACCACGCAGGTGGGTGAGGCAGTCGGTGCCGTATTTTTCATAGAGATGGAGAATTACTTCGGTGTCGGTGTGCGTGTGGAAGATGTGCCCTTCGTTTTCAAGTTGTGTACGCAGTTCGTGAAAATTATAGATTTCGCCGTTAAAGACGATGACGATGGAGTCATCTTCGTTTAAGATCGGCTGGTGTCCGCCTTCAAGGTCAATGATGCTGAGGCGGCGGATACCGAGAGCGGCGTGTGGGTCGGTAAAAGTGCCTTCATCATCTGGACCGCGGTGGCGCAGCGCTGCGCACATACGGGAGATGAGTTCCGAGCCGTTTTCTATGTTGTTGTGAAAATCTACCTTTCCGCAGATGCCGCACACTGTATTGATAATTATACGAAAAGAAAGATAAAAAGATAACCACGGAAGCGCGGAAATACGGAAGCACGGAAAAGAAGAATAAATTGAACCACAGATGAACACAGATGAACGCAGATAAGATTATCTGCATTTATTTTTTAATCTGGAGATTGCGGTGCGGACATTATCAATCTGATATGAATTTTCCTTGCGCCACTTACGGGGCTGCTTTAATTGCCATGCGCTGACTTCCTTGTATTGCGCAAGGGCTTTTGAGCATTGTTTGGTTTTTTCGTATAGTTCTGCGAGTTCAAGATGTATTTCCATGTAATGGTTCTTTTCAGTCTGTTGATAATCCGTTTTGATGGATTCAAGTAATTTGACGGCTTCTTCAAGTTTTCCTTTATTACTATAGGAATAGGCAAGCATCAGTGGCGCTCTTTTGGGTGATATGGATTCGTTCAAATTGGGGTCGTAGTCAAATTCCTCATCAAGTTCGTCTAATTCATCAGTTACATCTTTCATTGTCGGACAATCCTTTAAGGTTTCGCCATAGCAGCCCTGCGACTTGAAAATTGTTAATGCTTTCTCGTAATTTGAAATAGAAAGATCGGTATTTTCAGAACTGTAAATTTCAGCAAGGATAAGATGTGAAATACCGCGGTATTTAGTTGTAGATTGCATAAATTCAGCCGCAGCGAGTTCATGCTCGTCTTGAGAATAGAGGATCAGCCCCAATACCATAAACGGATCCGTTGTCTTCTTTGCGAGTTCGTTCAGGATTTTATCATGTGCTTCATCTTTCTCATTTTTCCGATTCAGGTGATAATTCGTGATAAAAAGTCTAATATCGGCAGTGAGTGAGTTAGCCTTTTCGTAATAAGACAATGCGTGTTCGTAGTGGGCTTGAATGAAATAAATGTCGCCCGCTGTTACTAAATCATCTTCGTTGTGAACAAGGATTTCATCTTTGTGCTCTTTTAAATTAAAGAGCGCCGGGAGAAGGACATTTATACCGATGAGAACAGCAGCATAGTTTTCATCGGGATTGACTTTAATGGAACGCGGAATCCACTCCGGCAGAGGTGGGGCATAAGTATCCTCTACTGTGCCGTCGCTGCGGATAATACTGACTAGAGGGCTTTCATTACGCGCAAAGAAAATAAAGAGGTGATCGCCATCGGGATATGGTTCAAAAAAAGCGACTTGTTCTTTGAAAATCTTCATCGTCTTTCGTGAGTGCAAATCATAATGATACAGAAAAGCATCTCTACCTTCATAAGAAACAAAATAAAGCGCAGAATTATTTGGATTCCATTTAATGAAATCAAAGAAACTAAAGACTAACCAATCATCCGTATCATCATCGGTTCTGGGGATGGAAACAGAATAGACAGTTTCAACTTTTTTATTATCAAGGTTCATTATTTTAATCTGATAACCTTTGCGTGGTGTTAATAAAATAAAGGCTACATATTTTCCATTTGGTGAGAAGACGAAATTACCAAATTCGGTATTTTTTGAGGATTTTCTTTTTACATAATCGTTAAGAAATTTCGCTGTCCTGTTTTCTGGTTTGTCAGCCTGAAAAAACATGTTGTCTATTGATAAAGTTCCTGTGTGATAATTGTAACTGATAGAAAACGGTGTCCAGATTTCATCTTCATCATCGGCATCATTTATTCTGATGCTGCATCGGAGTTTTTCTTTCATCATGACTTCTTTCTTTTGTGTTTCGGGGTCAAGTTTTTTGAAATAGAGTGTGAAAGTGTCTCTGTCACTTCTGCATGCCTCGGAGTTTTCCTCCGCGAAGAGAATGAGATTCGGCTCTTTTTGCCAGAAGATGGCGAGCACATGAAAGCCTTCTGCCGATTTGTGCAATACCTTGTGGTCGCCTGAAGCAATATCCCAGTGGATTATGCCGTCTTGTTTTCTATCCATGACTATAAGCGCCTTGCCGTCAGGCGAGAAGGCGATTCCGTGCTGGGGAGTTAATTCAATACAGCCGGTGAGAGAGAAAAGGGCGATAATTATTGATGCAAGATATGCAAAATGGAGAAACTTTTTCATTATGCGTTCCCCCTTTCAGATAATTGATATGTGATATCGCATTAATATGTAAGGAATTATATAAGAATTTCGTGCGGATGGGAAAAGAAAAAGAATTGAACCACAGATGAACACGGATGAACACTGAAAAAGGAACCACGGATTACACGAATTAACACGAATTAAAATTCGTGAAATTATATACCGGAATATGATAAACTTGTGATAAGTCTGAAAAATCAGGTGAAACAAAGTTTTTATGAAAAGCGAATTTGAAAAAATGCTGCCGAATGAGGTAAAAGAGGCTATTGCGAGGATGCCTGTTGCATACATGCCGTGGGGCGCGCTTGAGTGGCATGGTCGGCATCTGCCGGTGGGGTTGGATGCAATTAAAGCACATGAATTGTGCCTTCGCATTGCGCGTGCGGCGGGCGGTGGTGTGGTCTTTCCACCATCGTTTGTCTCATACAATACAGTGTCTTTCCCATGGACATTTAAGTATCCTGTCTCCGTCGTGCACAGCACCCTGTGGTCAACACTCAAACAACTTGATGCGAGCGGCTTCAGAGCGATTCTCGTCATAACAGGACACTACCCTGCGACTCAGGTGGTGATGTTCATAACTATCGCCGAACTTTTTATGTTTTCACATCGTGCCGCTGTGGTGGCATGCCCTGAATTTTTCGCTGCCATTGAAAAAGGTTACAAAGGCGATCACGCAGCAAAGTGGGAAACTTCTATTCTGATGTATCTTTTTCCTGAACTTGTTGACATTAATCAACTGCATGCCGGTGAACGAAATAAGTTTTCCAGAATACTTCATGACGGCGTGATGGGTAAAGACCCTGTCAGGCATGCTTCATCCGAACTGGGAAAAGAAATTGTTGACCATATTGTTGAGCATTTTGCGGAACTTGCGCGTGAACTTGCAAGAAATCCTGATAAAAAAATTGCGCGCCGTTTTCACCGCGCGGCGATACGAAAATTGATCAGTTTTTGATATTTCAACACTGTGGCTAATATTTTCAGGGCACGGTATGCCGTGCTCTATATCTGTGTAAATCTGTGTTCATCTGTGGTTCTAATTTAAAACTAAAATCTTCTCCGCTGATGCATTGATTTCATCTTCGCGGAAAAGCATCGGGTGCGCCTCGTTGCGCAGCCACAGCGGCATCTGGTCTGCATAATGCGGACTGTTGCGGTCGCCGCTCTGTCCCCCTGGTATAACATTCTCGCCCCGCACGGCGCCGGGCTTCAGTTCTACCGTCATCCGCATAGAGGGACCATGACCGAAGTTGAAATCCAACCCAGTCAATCCGAAGCCTGTATTATCAACAGTATCCACTGCGCCGTCAACCTCATAAGGTCCGAGATTGAAGTGACCGCCGAGTTCATGACCGAGTGTCAACTGATGCAGTTCCCCCCATCGCCATTTGTTCATATCGTCCCCATATTGCCTCACGAGTTCCATTACCGCATCGTTCAGACTGCGCAGGAGGATCATATCCTTTGTCTCTTCCACATCTGGTGTGCTTCGGTCGTCATACCAGTTCACCGGCAGCGGCTTCTCACGCAGAAGGAGCGGGAAAATGACTTCCGAACTGCTGAGATAACCGATGACGCCGTCGCCGCCCTCGTCGCTGAAGGTGTTGATTATGACAAACCTGAGCCACTTGTGAAAGATTGAACTCGCAACGCTGTCGGTAGTTGTCTGAAAATCCCAGTTTCTCAATATTTTTATCGCTTCTCTCGCCCTTTCGGACAGCATACCGGGAAACCTTTTCTCTGCGCTAAACAGCAACGGCAGAAGCCTCTCACCCGGCAGAGAATAAACATCAGCTTGAATTGCTTGCATCTCGGAGAAGGATATTTTTTTCTTCGCTTCAAGGCGGTCGGTAATTCGGCGCGCCCGGTAGCCCTTATCAAAATAAACTCCGATGTAATAGGGGTAATCGTCGTCAATCGGGCGATTGTTCGCAGTGGCGATGAAACCTTCCGTCGGATTCAGCGCGGAAGGCAGTTCATCGTAGGGGATGTAGCCAGTCCACTCGTATTCACCTGATGAGCCGTCAAGCGGCAGAAACGGCGTGCCCTTGCGTATCGGCACTTTTCCCGCTGCGCGATAAAAGATATTGCCGTCGTCATCGGCATAGACGAAATTCTGCGCGCCGACTTCAAAATAATTAAGTGCTTTCTTGAAATCTTCAGGGTTACGCGCTCGGTTTATTTCATAAAAACATCTCACCTCATAAGATGGTATGTGTCCTGTCCAGCGATATGAGAGGACAAACTTAGGGCTGCTCTCATGAACGATAGGACCATGAACAGAGTGGAGGATCACTCGTTCCTGCGTCTTTATGCCGTCTTTTGTTTTGAAGCGAAGTTTTACTTTTTCTTCCTTAAACGGCAAACTTTCTCCGCGGTGCAGATAGTGTGTGTCGGGCTTCTGAGGATCAAGTTTCTCAACATAAATATCGGTTACATCGTAGCCGACGGTCGTAACGCCCCAGGCTGTATGCTCGTTGTGCCCGATTATGACACCCGGCACGCCAGAGAAAGTGCTGCCGACCACATTGATCCCAGGAGCAGAAAGATGCGCCTCATACCATATCGGCGGATTATCAAGTCCGAGATGAGGGTCATTGGACAGAATCGGAAAACCTGAATCTGACTTTTCGCCGCTTATTACCCAGTTGTTACTGCCGAAGAATGATTCAGCATAATGAAAATCGGGAGAAAAAATCCCTCCTGTTATTCCCAGCGATGGGTTATAGCCAAAGCGATCGGCGTCCGAGTTTTTCGCCGATTTTCGGCGGACAATCGTGATCGGGTCAGCACCGTTATACGGCACAATATCAAGAAAGGCATCCCTGCCGATTGTCTCCATTACTTTGCTGAGTGTCAACTTCACTTCAAGCCCCAGGTCGCTTGACAGATGCCATGACATCGCCCGCCCGATGGCAATGGAATCAACCGGATGCCACGACTCGGGCTGCGCCCCTGTCTCAACATATTCTTCGGGCAAATTCTGAAGAGACTTTATATAAGTGTTCACGCCATCCGCAAACGCATTGAACATCTCCTTCATCTCCGCATCCGATGATTCCCATATCAGTTCAGACACCTGTGGAATCTGGGTTATGTAAATACTAAAATCCTTTTCCAAATGTCCCTCTCCGAAAATTTCCGCTAATCGTCCCGTTGCCGCACGGCGCGCTATATCCATCTGCCACAGCCTGTCCCTCGCCTGAACATATCCCTGCGCAAAGTAAAGATCGTGCAGATTCGCCGCGCGGATGTGAGGGATGCCGTAATTGTCGTAGATAATCTCAACGGGTGAGTTAAGTTTCCCAATTATCAGATTTTCCCGACTAACATCCGCTTCTGATAGAGAGGGCAGCAAAAATAAGAACGATACAATTCCAAGCAGTGTAACCCAGTAACGATGGACAATTCGGTTTGTCATAAGAGCATGTAGTGATCTAACCATTCAGTTTCTCCTTAATGTGTTCCGTTAATTTTTCAAAAACATGTTCAGGCATTATTGAACGCAGACATATAAGTTGGTTATTCTTCAGACGACACACTGACTTATAGCACGGGGGGCATACAGATTTTGAAGAAAATACAAGATGTCCGCTTCCTGTAGGACCATCGCTTTGCGGGTCTGTGGCGCCAAAGATTGCCGCCGTCTGCACCCCTGAAAGCGAAGCAAAGTGCATCAGCCCACTGTCGTTCGTAATGAAAAGACAGCAGCGTTCAATCAGGCAGCCTGCCTGCCGCAGTGTCGTCTCGCCTGCCGCTATCGTCGGTTTCGTCCGCATCATGCATGCTATCTTCTCTGCCCGATTACGCTCTGCGTCGCTTCCGAAAATCAGAATTTTGACACCAAATGAATCAACAAGTTTATTTGCGACTTCGGTGTAATTTTCCAGTTTCCATTGCTTTGTCTCCCAGTTTGTGCCGGGATTGATGCCGACTACCCGTTCATTTGGGGCTATATTATGCCTTTCTAAAAACCTCTCTGCAAACTCCCGATCTTCGGGCGTCGCCCATAACTCAAATTTCTCATCGCAAGCATCAATCCCTGCCCTGCGGATAATTTCAAACACGCCTTCCAGACCTGATACAGGCTGGGGAAAATTCACAACAGGCGTTCTGAACCCCGCGCCGGAAAGGCGCCCGATGAGATCAAATCGCTTCGTGTTCTGTAAATTTATAACGAGATCAAAATTCCTTTTTCTTATCCCCAGGATAAATTTAACGAAGCCGGATAAGTCCTCAAGATTTTTTCGTCTTCTGTAGGGGATAATCTCCTGAATATGCGGGCAGTGCTCAATAATTTCAAGGTATTCTTCGCCGATCATCCAGGCGATGTGAGCGGCAGGAAAATGTTTTCTCACCGCAATCAGCGCTGGTACGGCGCGGAGAATATCCCCTACTGCGCTCACTTTGATGAAAAGTATCTTACGCGGAACGCTCTGCATGGGGAATTATTTCTTTGCCACAGATTTCATGTAATGCGGAATTCGGAGTGCGGAGTGCGGAATTCATTCCGTATTTCATATTCTGCATTCTGCACTATTCAAAATATCGTTCAAGATGTTTCTTGCCGCCGAATAGGGGTCAAGTATGCCTTTTTTCACTTTCTCACCAGAGGATTTAAACAACGGGTGGTTCATAATAAATTCAGGCGTAAGTTGTGCTTTCAGTTGAATCATCAGCGCATCCCTCAAATCATTAAGGTAATCCTCATCTTGTGAGGTTGATTTTTTTTCGGCTATCCATTGTTTGTGTGATTCTATGGCGTCCCACAATTCAGCAGTGCCTTTATCATGCAATGCTGATGTCATAACGATTGGAATGCGCCAGAGGTTGCGCGTTGTCTCAATTGTGCTCTTTAGTGTTTCAACCATCCCGGTGGCGCCCTCGCGGTCGGATTTGTTCACTATGATAATGTCGGCGAGTTCAAGTATGCCGGATTTCAGCACCTGAATCGTATCGCCGGATTCAGGTACTAAAACAAGTATGAGGGTTTCGGCGTTATCTCGTATATCATAGCCCACCTGCCCGATGCCGATGGTTTCAATCAGAATGAGGTCGGCGCCGAAGGCTTCAAGCAGGATGGCGTGGAAGCGCGTAACGGCAGCAAGCCCGCCGAGCGAGCCTCCCGATGCGATGCTGCGGATAAAGGTGTCGGGGTGTATTTCCGGTATGGACATCCTCACGCGGTCGCCGAGTATCGCCCCGCCGCTTATGGGCGAGGTGGGGTCAACGCACAAGACGCCGGTGCGCAGCCCGAGCGTGTTTGTATGCTGGATGATGTTTGCAATGAGCGTGCTCTTGCCGCTGCCGGGCGGTCCAGCAATGCCGATGCGCCTCGCGTGCCGTCGGGCGAAATATACCTCGCACATCACAACCGGTATGCTTTCCGCATCGTTCTCCACAAGCGTCATAAGGCGCGACAGGGCACGCATATCGCCGCTCCGCATTTGCCCTACAAGTTGTTTTATTTCCTGCTCCTGCATAATTTCATCCGATCAAATAGTCATGTGTTCCACCCCCAAACGAGTTTGGGGGTACCACATTCCGCACTCCGCATTAAAAATCAATCCCCTTCCGTCCGTTGATGTTTTTATTAAACGGATGCTTCACTTCCACCATCTCGGTTACGAGATCGGCTGCCTCAATCATTTCCCTCCGCGCATACCGCCCGGTGCAGATTACTTCCATTCTCTCCGGTATGCCTTTCAGAAGTTCCATCACTTCTTCTATCTTAATCAGGTTGAAATCCACCGCCACATTGATTTCATCAAGAACAACGATGTCATAATCACCCGATGCTATTACCTCTCTTGCTTTGTTTAACCCCTGCTGTGCCAGTTCAATATCCTCAGGGGCAGGGTTTTCCTTTGACACAAAAGAAGCCCTTCCGTATTGTAAAATGGTGATACCGGGTATTTTTTCAGCCGATCTCAACTCGCCGTATTCCCAGCCTTTCATAAACTGTATAAAGGCGACCTTCATACCGTGTCCTGCCGCACGCATCGCCAAGCCAAGTGCTGCTGTGGTCTTTCCCTTGCCGTTGCCGGTGTATATCTGTATCATTGGTTGAGCCGTTTGAGCAGGCGCGATTAGGTAATCGCGCCCTACAGTGTTTTCAATTATAACTAACTTATGCAAATTCGTGAAATTCGCGGATAAAACATACAATCAAATTTTATTGCACTACTTTTATTTTTTCTCGTAATCGCTACAATTTTTGATTATATACTTTTATATAAAAGTGGAGGGAAAATGTCATACCAGTTCAGCCTGAAAGCACCATTTGAAGAAGACCATATTGATTTCACCGCGCTTCAGTCAAACCGCATCCATAAACTGCCGCCCTATCTTTTCACGACGATCAATCGCATGAAAGCAGAAGCGAGGGCGCGCGGCGTGGACATCATTGATATGGGGATGGGCAGTCCCGACCTGCCTGTGCCGGAACCCATACGAAAGGAACTTGCGAACGCTGTCAATTACAAATACATCAATCGCTACCCGCCTGGGGAGGGCTTGATTGAACTTCGGCGCGCCGTAGCCTACTGGTATGGCAAGCGATTCAATGTTGACCTTGACCCCCTCTCTGAAGTGCTCGTTCTGATCGGCTCAAAAGAAGGTATTGCTAACCTCGCCGCCGCTTTTCTCAACCGCGATGACTTCGCTCTTGTGCCGTCGCCGACTTATCCCATATTCTTCAACAGCGTCATCATCTTCGGCGGCACACTTCACAACCTCCCGCTGCTGCCTGAAAACGATTACCTGCCCGACCTTGATTCGGTTGACCCAGCCGTTCTTCGCCGCTCAAAACTGATCTTCCTCAGTTACCCGCATAATCCTACCACAGCCGTTATAGACCGGAATTACTTCAAACATGTCGTTTCCTTCGCAAAGGAGCACAAGATCATAGTCAGCCACGATGCCGCATATTCGGAAATCACCTTTGACGGCTACACGGCGCCGAGTTATCTGGAGGCGAAGGGTGCGAAAGAGATAGGTATTGAATTCCACAGTTTCTCCAAGACTTTCAGCATGGCGGGGTGGCGCATCGCATTCGTTGTCGGCAACAGTGAGATCATAAATGTCCTTGCGAAGATGAAGAGTTATGTGGATTTTGGGGCATTTGCAGCGATACAGAAGGCAGCGGTTGTTGCGCTGGAACTTTACGACGAGATTGTCCAGGACGCGGTTGATACCTACAGGCGCCGGCGCGATGTCCTCATTGACGGACTGGACAAAATCGGCTGGAAGGTAAAAAAACCGAAGGCAACGATGTATGCGTGGGCGGAAATACCAGAGACATTCAAGGATATGAATTCACTGGAATTCACCTCGCTGATGGTGCGGGAGACAGGCGTGGCAGTCGCACCTGGCATCGGCTTCGGCGAGGCAGGCAACGGGCACATCCGCTTCGCACTCGTTGAACCTGAAGACCGCATCAGCGAGGCGATTGAACGGCTCGCAAAACTTCATTCAATATGAACGAAATAAGCGAGAAACTGAAAATGACAGCCGTTATCCTTGCCGGCGGCAAGAGCACAAGGTTCGGACAGGATAAGGCTGCCGTCACTTTCGGCGATACGACACTGTTAGGACACATTCACAAATTACTGAATGAAATATTTGAAGAGGTTTTAATTGCCGGCGGCGCACAGCAACACGCAGGTGCTGATTATGTGAATACAATAAACGATGTTTATCCTGACAGAGGTCCGCTCGGCGGCATCCATACCGGGCTTGTAAGTGCAAAGTATGAAAGATGTTTTGTAACCGCTTGCGATACGCCTTTTCTTAAAGGAAATTTAATACGCTTCATCTGCTCTTTCACGGACGCAGATGTGGTTATCCCGCGTTCGTCAAACGGCAAACTTCACCCGCTCGCTGCGGTTTATGCGAAAAGTTGTCTTGCTGTAATTAAAAAACACCTGACGGGGA
>JBFMBQ010000109.1:0-6316 GCA_040755115.1 bacterium | reverse complement strand
CAACCGTGGCCGCCGATTCTTTTGGGGAAATAATTTCTTAATTCGCCATGTAATTCCTGCTTTTCATCCGCTGTGTGAATCTGATGTTTAAGAAACCAGGATAACGTGATTGAAAGATGGACTCCAATACCCATATTTCTTAATTTTCTCACTATGTCATAATTTACGCTCTGTTCCCACAAGGTGTATGCCTCTCCAACCAATCCGATGTTAACATCCCTTTTTTCATAACTGTACTCTCTGTTCTCGATTTCCTTTATTTTGTTGTATGTATTCCTGAGTATATTAAATATTCTGATATAGCCGAGTTTTGGATTTATATTTTTAAGAACCCGTAATATGTTATAGCCGCCTCCATATATGTACGCCATATCAAATCTGTAGCCTAATCTTTTTAATATCTGCGCTTGAACGTAAGAATAGAAACCAAATCTGCAAGTTTCCCGGATTTTATTTGAAGGTCTGACGCCAACCCCAATAATAACATCAGCTCCTTTATCCATACCCTGTATCAGATTTCCAAGTGTCGCTTTGAACGGGAAACACACCATATCCGCGCTGTGCCTTACGCCTAACTTAATAGTTTCCTGAGTGGTCGGTGGCGGTGTTACTGGTTCAAAGCCCAATTCGTCGGCCAACATTTCAAATGCTTCCGTATAATGCCCCATTCTGGGAAAGGTTGCTTTTTTCATCATGTCACCAACCCGATAATTCCATAAAATACCTCAGGTCGTTTTTCCTCGCTGCCTCCCGGAACTGATTGTTTCCTTCACATCCGAAATGAGTTTATCCATATTTTCCTTCCCGTATTCGCATGCATGCACGGGCGGGTGGATGATCATTCTTGCGCGACCGGGAAAGAGATTCATGGTTGCAGGCGGAAGTATTTTTTCCGTTCCGATGATGGTAACGGGCAGGATGGGCAGGCTCAGGTCAAAGGCGAAGTGGAACGCGCCTTTCTTGAATTCTCCGAGTTCGCCGCTAACACTTCTCGTGCCTTCAGGGAAGAAGATGACAGATGTGCCGGGTTTCATTCTTTCTTTCACTTTTTCAAGCGCCGCGCGGGATGATTTGCTGTCGGTGCGTTCTACGAATATGTGACCGACTTTTTCGCTCGCCGCGCCCAGAAACGGCACTTTGCGCAGTTCCATCTTCATCACCCATCTGATGTCAATCCTGAGCCATCCGTAAATAACGAATATGTCGTAAAAACTCTGGTGGTTCGCTACTATAACATAGGATAGTTTCCTGTTTATGTTTTCCAGCCCAGAAACGGAGACAAGCATTGGAGTAATGAAACTGATGAACCTTGCCCAGCAGGTTCCACCGATCACGCTGCCGGCCCTTTGACTTATCACGGTAGAGAGGAAAATGGCAAGCGTGCCGAAGAATATTGTGGCGACCGCTACGAGGGGCAGCACGATAAGGAACTTGTAGGGCTGATACAGCAGGTAGAGCAATTTTTTCATGAGACCCATCTCAAAAATCAATTTCGTAACCGGCGCGGCGCGTCATGAGAAATTGAAGCGCCTTTGTGATGTCGGCGTTTTCATATAGGATGGCGTGCGCGCCCTGGACGATGGGCATTTCCACTTTCGTGCAGCGTGCGAGTTCGTGCGCGACCTTCGTTGTCCTTATCCCCTCTACAGTTCGTTTCAGCGATTTCGTGATGTCTTCGAGTTTTTCCCCTTTGCTAAGGCGGAAGCCTGTCTGGTAGTTGCGCGAGAGCGAACTCATGCAGGTTGCGATCATATCCCCCAAACCGCTGAGCCCAGCGAATGTCAGCGCATCGGCGCCCAAGGCGATGCCGAGGCGCTGCATTTCCACGATGCCGCGTGTGATGAGCATTGCCGCGGAACTTGCCCCGTAGTTGAGTCCATAAAGCATGCCACTGCACAGCGCCATGATGTTTTTCAGCGCGCCGGCGATTTCCACGCCGATGAGGTCACGGTTACCGTAGACGCGGAACACATCGGACACAAGCGCTGCCTGCGCCCGTTCAATAACTTCGGTGTAGCGCGATGCCACCACCGTGGCGGCAGGGTGCCCGTTTATAATTTCCTCCGCAATGTTTGGACCGGAGAGCGCCCCGATGCGCCGCGCAGAGGTTTCCTCTTTGAGTATTTCGCTCATGCGTTTGAGGCTATCAAGTTCAAACCCTTTCGTGGCGTGCACCAAGATGTGATCGCCGCCGATGTGGTCGCCCAGGTCTCTGGCGATCTTACGGAATGCGTGGGAGGGAACAGCTATAATAATGAAACACGCGGCATCCGCGGTTTCCTTCAGGTCGGCTGTGGCATGGATTGTGTCTCCAAGTTTAAATCCGGGCCAATATTTTTCGTTCATACGGGTTGAGTTGATCGCGTCCGCCAGCGCAGTGTCCCGCATCCACAGCCTCACCGGCTGCCCGCTTCTGGACGCGAGATTCGCCAGTGTCGTGCCCCAGCTTCCGCCACCAAGTATTCCGATGACTTCATTTCCCATGCGCATTCATTGTCCCTAAAGTTCTTCGAAGCATTGATTCCCATCTTCGGAAATTCCGCCCCATGAATGAAGCGGCGGGTCGAAGTTGTCCAACCGCTTCTATTCGAGTAATGACCTGCTTTCTCCTTTTTCCGGCAAAGGCTGTATTCCGCCTTAAACGCCGAGGGCTGGTCCTGAACACGGATATAATGGTGTCCGGGTTTTTCGCGTCGTGCCCGAGATCGGCTTTCATCCGGGCGACACAGGCGCAGACATACACCAATGCGCATACCGGCAGTTCCAGAAGGGGCCGCCGCCCGAAATGCTTATTGTATAGGCCTATCGTGCGGTCCGCCTGATCTTTCATGTGTTTTGTGGGTGCGAGCCACTTTAGCACTTTGAGCGTAATGTTGATTCTCCCGCATTTCTGTTTCAGGATTTCGTACCGGCGCAGAAGGTGCTGATCCGAGGTTTGATAAATTGGATCGTCGAGCCCCCGTATCATCGTTTCCGCCGCTCTGAGAATGGATGGCCCCAGTGCGGCATATTCCTTCCGGAAAGCATCGCGCAGTATGGTCTCGGACTCTTCCCTCGAGAAATCAGGGTGATTGAAATAGATGTGCTTCTGACCGTGCCATTCTTCGTAAGGGATGTCCTCGAGGAGTTTGGCCTTCGCTTTGTAATCCAGATAGAGCGGAGTCACAGGCGCCGGGCCGAACTGCATGAACTGCGTGAAATCAGGGTTCAGGCTGATGGCGAAGTCGATGTCTTCCTGAATGGTTTCTCTATTGTGGTGCTCGAGGAAAAGTATTGAGGAAGCGAGGACGATTATCCCTTTTCCCCTGAGATCGGCTATCAGCTTTTTCACGTCTACGCCATTGGTTTTTTCAAACAGCGACTTTTTGGATTCAACCCCGATCCATACGTATATGACACCCAGCCTGACCATGTTCTCCACACCAAAATCCATTATCGCTTCGGCGGACGAGAAAATGCTGAAATTGAAACAGCGGCCATCCCTTTCAATTATCTCAAGGAGTTCCATAGCGCGCTCTTTATGCTTCAGGAAGTTTTCGTCCATCACAAAGAAGTCATTGGTCTTCATCGTACAGGAAAGCCGCAGTATGGTATCGTATATTTCACGTCCGGTCTTCAGAAAGGGATAATAGGTTTTACCAAAGAAATGCGAAGTGGAGCAGAACCGGCAGCCATTCGGGCAACCGACGCCGGTAATCAGTACGGCGTTCTTTTGCGGGACCGGCAGTCCGAGAATCCTTTTATGGTCGGACCCCGGCATTGCGGGATGTCTGACCGGCGCGTTCATATCTTCGCCGAAAAGTTCACGAAGCTGCCCGATGCCTTCACCTTTTATAACGTAATCGCAATCAATCAGTTTCTCGATATCCGGTATGGGCGTTCCGTGTCCGCCCAGGATGATTTTTGTGGACGGCGCGACCTCCCGCACGATCTCCGCCATCTTTTTCGCCTTGGCGAAATTTGGAACGATGAACGATATACCGACATAGTCGTATCCCTTTTTCACCTCCCTGCGGAACTGCTTAAGCGTCGGGAAATCGAGCACCGTTGTGGGCATTTTGATATTTTCGGCGATAAAGTAAAGTCCGAAGCTGCGGTGGTTGGATCGAATTGAAAATATGCCCTGCTCGCGGGTTACCTGGTTATGGAAGAGTTCGAGCTTGTTTTCTTTACGACCGTATTCATCGTCCACGCCGAAAGGCCTGAACACCGATGTCAGCAATAACGACATGCATGCCTCCGTAAATTCATTTCCCCTCAGTTCGCCGTATGTTCAGGTCCGCTTTGTTGCTCTCCGAAAATTCCTTCCAGCGCCAGGCTGTCAAGACGGTTCCGGTAGTAATACACGAGTTTTGGGCTGATGACGGCAATTTTTTCCCCTTTGCGAATCGCGGCGGGTTTCGCATGGGACATGCCGAAGTAATTCAGCGCCTCCTGGAGTAGTTCGCGTCCGCATCCACTTGAGCGTATGGGACCGATGAGTTTTATTCTGTCGGCATGCTCATGTTCTACAAGCCGTGCGGAAATGGTTTCGAGTTGAGCGACTACATCAGAAACCGCGAACCGCGCGCCTTCTCCCTCATAAGAGAGCAGGCGGTAAAGGTCAACGCCCGGATTCGCCGCTGTCAGCATTTCAAAAAGCACGAACGACAGAACATGCGTGGGAAAAACGACTACATTGTGGCGGAATGATTCTGCAATGGCAGTGCCGAGTTCGTTCACATATTCGGTGTCTCTTGCCGGGTCGTGACAGATTTCCCCATCGCTGTTTGCAACATATTTGCGGATATCAATGGGACGTCCGTGTCTGTCCAAGGAATGCCCTTCATAGTCAACCCGGTTACCGAAAATATCCAGGGGAGGGGCAAACATAATCGCCATTGAGGATTCCATGCGCATAAGCCGCACAAGGAAGCGGAGCATTCTGAACGGCTTTGAGGAATCGTCGTCCTCAATAATGTATCGGGCTTTTCCGGATTCGGCGAGATAGTCCTCTATCAGGGTTTCTCCTTCCAGCACGATGGGATAGTTTATGGTCATAGGCACTACATAAACTTCGGCAGGTTCGCGTCCGTTGAGAAGGTTGTTTATGTACGCCGTTAGACCGGTGCCGAGGAGCCCGAGTTTCAGTTTACTCTCAACCCCGCCGGAGCGGCTGCGAGTGCCTCCAGGGAAGAACAGACAGTGACAGCCGTGGTTGAGGATCACCTCCGAATACATCTTGAGGATGTCCTTATAGAAATCATGTTTCAGGCGGCGGTCAACCTTGTAGGCGCCCAGCCTGTTCATAAAGAACGAGAGAGCGGGGTTTGTGAACAGGTTTTTGCCGGCGCCGTAGTTCACGGGCGGGAGGTCCGTATGGATGAGCGACCAGCCGACCACGATTGAATCAAGGTTGCTGCTGTGCGTTGGGGTGAAGATAAGCGTGCCGCGGGTTGCGAGTTCACGGATGTTGTCAATGTCGCCGCGCAACACAACGCGGGACAGAAGGTCCGGGAATTTCGGAAAATTTCTCAGCAGGAGATCGGGAGAGAAAGAGTTGAAAAGCCCGGTCAGGAGGACTGGCAATGCCTGTGACGCAAAGCGATAAACCCTGTGGTTGAAGTGTCCGGCTATGTCTTCCGCGTAGTGGCGGGCGATGCGTTCAAGCATCTCCTGTTTTTCCTTCTCGCTGGCGCGCTTGAGGTTTTTCGTGGTAGTGAACAGGAAGTCCAATTCCGCGAGCATTTCCTCGGAGTTGCCCTGACTCGCCGCACGGCGTCTCTCGTGGTAGAGAATATCGTTTATGATGTATTCAAGTGCGGAATCTGGGGAACTTTCCACCTTTTCGATCTTCTCTTGCATAACGCGCTCCACCACTTCATCAATGATGTCGCCACGCTCCTCTTCCGTAATCGGTAAACGCCATTTATAACTTTTTTTCATTTCTGCACTTCACCGCTTGATTTTTTATATCATACAAATGTTCAATACAAATGTCAAGGATATAAAAATGAATAAACCGATAGTGTACCCTATATAAAAATATCACATATCACAACGGTAATGATAATTATGCCATATTGCCATTTACGGCGATTTCAATAATAATGTTATACAAATGTTTCAAACATGCATAAAGAGGGTAAGATGAGACGACACATGAAACGGTCTCCGCAGGCGGCGTAATGCAAGGAAAAAATCATTGAAACGGCTCTGAAGGCATTCGCTCAATACGGCTTTGACGGAACAACAGTGCGAATGATTTGCAAAGAAGCAGGGGCAAGCCCGGGCCTGATCAATTATTACTGGGGCGGCACGGAAGAACTCTGGCAGG
>JBFMBQ010000108.1:0-2852 GCA_040755115.1 bacterium | reverse complement strand
AGGCAGCGAAGGCGGTGAAGGAAGGTCGGACTCGCATCAGCGGCGAGATACCGGTAAACACGAGCGGTGGGCGGCTTTCGCTTGGACATCCTGCGACTGCCACACCGCTGCTTGAAGCGATAGAGATATGCAGGCAGTTGCGCGGCGAGGCAGGCGAGAGGCAGGTGAAGGATGCGGCGATCGGGATGTTTCAGTCTGAACACGGCATGGTCAACGGCAGTATAGTTACAATCTTAGAAAGATTGTAGGGGCACGGCATGCCGTGCCCTGATAAATATTAATCACGAAGGAGGTACGAAAAATGGAAAAATTCATAAAAGCGGAAACGATGAAGGCAATGATTTTTTTTGGCGATACGGCAATGGAGATATTTTATAGAAAAACAGCGGAGCGCAAGTTTGAAACAACGCGATGCGCCGACTGCGGATACCTGTTTTTTCCACCACGCTCACTGTGCGTGAAATGCGGCTCGCAAAACCTGAAATGGGCAGCATTGAGCGGGCGCGGTAAACTTTACGCCTTCTCGTGGCAGGAACGCTCGTTGCGTTTCCCGAAGCCGGATGTCATCGGCATCGTTGAACTTGAAGAGGAAAACCTCTGGGCATTCACGCGCATTGTTGGAAAATACGAGGATTTGAAAATCGGCATGCCTGTCAGAGTGGATTTTGTTGAAGTCCTCCCCGGATTCGTCCTTCATCAATTCATGCCGGAATAAAAAATGATCCCTATGCAAAAATACGATCTAAAAATACACAACCGCTGTTCAATACGGCTGTGGGGATATGATTATTCAGATGAAGGTGCGTATTTTGTAACGATATGCACGCATAAACACAAATGCGTATTTGGGAAAATTGTTGAAGGTGAAATGGTATTAAACGCTTATGGTAAAATTTTAGAAATGTGCTGGAATGACATCCCCAAGCATTTCCCAGTCGTTGAATTGGATGAATTTGTGATTATGCCTAACCATGTTCACGGCATTTTAATTGTAGGGGCACAATTTATTGTGCCCAATACACCCTCATGCGAAGAATCGGAAATATATAAATCTGGGCTTGGTGAATCGGGGCTTGATAAATCAAGCCCCTACATTGAAAATAATCCAATGATGTTAAACCAAACCACACTTGGTAAGATCATAAGATTCTACAAGGCGAAAACGACTTTCCTCATCAGGAAAAAGGGGTTTGATAAATCAAACCCCTACATATCTCAATTCAAATGGCAACGCAACTATTATGAACGGATAATCCGAAACGATGATGAATTTGCTCATATCGGGGATTATATTATGAACAACCCATTATATTGGCATCTGGACAGGGAAAATCCCGAACGCGCAGGGGAAAATAAAATTTATCGCTTAATATGGCAAGATAACAAACGGAAATCCGATAAATTGTAGGGGCACGATTTATCGTGCCCAAAACGGGTTTGATGAATCGGGGTTTGATGAATCAAACCCCTACAGGTTCCGGCGGCGTAACCTGATGCAGAAAATCATCAAATTCCCTACGAGACGGTAACGACGGCTGCGCACCTAATTTTGTCGCGCACAACGCACCTGCTGCCCCTGCCAACTTCACGGCATCCAGTATGGGGTAACATTCACCGAGGAAGACCGCCAGTGCGCCGGCAAAGGCATCGCCCGCTGCGGTTGAATCAACCGCTTTGATGCGGCAGGGCGGGAAATAGGTTGCCCTTTCGCCCTCGCTCAGCAATGTGCCCTTATCACCGAGTGTAACAACGACAGTGCGTGCACCGCGCTCGTGCATAACACGCGCCGCCTTTCGTGCACTCTCCACATCCTTCACATCCACCCCGCTCAAAATCGCTGCCTCTGTCTCGTTCGGAGTCATTATCTCTACATTCTCATAAAAATAATCCTCTACCGCACATGCCGGCGCAGGGTCAAGTATGATCTTTTTATCCAATTGCTTCGCAAGTTTTATCGCATAACGATTCACCTTCATCGGAATCTCAAGTTGCAGAAGAATCATATCGGAGTTTTCTACGCAGTTGCGTGCTCTTTCCACATCGTCAGTCTGGCAAGCCATGTTCGCTCGCGGCACCATCACAATGCTGTTGTCCCCTTCCATATCAAGCACTATGCTCGCTACGCCTGTGCCGTTGTTCTGGTCGCGTATAACATAACTTACATCAACGCCTGCCTTTGACAGACTCTCAAGTTGCATATCGCCGAACATATCGGCGCCGACGCGCCCCACCATCCACGCCTTCGCTCCAAGCAGTGCCGCCTGCATCGCCTGGTTCGCTCCCTTGCCTCCCGTCGCCATGTGAAATGACCTGCCGATCACCGTTTCTCCCTTTACAGGGCGCTTCGGCGTCTCAAAAATAAAATCCATCACGAAACTGCCGACAACTGTTATGCTTACCGCCATATCATTTTCACTCCACTCCGCATTCCACACTCCGCATTCTGCATTCCAAATAATTAGTCCTGCGAAATGTAGGTTGGATAACCTTTTAACCGTAATTCGCGCGCTAACTTTTCTGCATTGTTTTTATCCTTGAAAACGCCTGCCTGCACGCGATAACGCTTCTGTCCCTCAATCACAAATTCCTTAACATAAACTGACAGACCGTAATCTTCTTCAATTTCTTTTTTCACCTGGAGTGCATTCTCCCTGCTGCTGAAGACGCCGACCTGGAGGTGATAAACTGGCGGGGTCGGTTTCGCCTGCGCCGACTGTTCAGTGTCGCCTGGGGGTAGTGATTCCTCTTTTTCCGCTGCCTCTTCTTTTAAGAGAACCTCGCCTTCCGCAGACTCGATTCCCTTTTTTATATATATTTCCTCAGTTGCATATATCTCACCAGATGATGCCTCA
>JBFMBQ010000107.1:0-7152 GCA_040755115.1 bacterium | reverse complement strand
AGCCGAGGAAATGATCTGGTGCGGTGAGTGCAACCCCTGCCGCAACGGCTTCCCCAACCAGTGCGTGAACCTTGAGGAGATCGGGTTCACCATAAACGGTGCGTTTGCGCAATACATATCGGTTGGTGCAAAATATTGCTGGAAATTGAACGATCTCAAACGGATCTACAACAATAAGGATGAGATATACGAGGCAGGCGCCACAGTTGAGCCGACATGTGTGGCATACAATGGGATATTTGAGCGCGCAGGCGGGTTCAGACCCGGCGCTTATGCGGTTGTTTACGGCGCCGGACCGATCGGGCTTGCGGCGATTGGACTGTGCCGTGCTGGCGGCGCGGCGCGCATCATCGCCTTTGAGGTGAGCGGGGGGCGGCGGAAACTTGCAGAGGGAATGGGCGCCGATGCAGTTTATGACCCGCGCAAAGTGGGTATGTCAGAAGTAGTAATGGAGGAAACCGGGGGCGAAGGCGCTGACATCCACATTGAGGCGGCTGGCGCACCGGCGCAGACTGTTACCTCTGCGGAAAAATCGCTCGCAATCAACGGGAGAATAGTCCAGATCGGGCGCGCAACGGAACGCGTGCCGCTTTATCTTGAAACGCTCCAGGTGCGTGCAAGCCAGATATTCGGCGCGCAGGGACACAGCGGCAACGCCACCTTCCCTAATGTGATCCGTCTGATGGCTTCAGGAAAAATTGATATGCGAAAAATTATAACCGCCCGTTTCCCGCTTGAAGATGCCGTCAAGGGCATAAAACAATCAACCACACGCGAAGACGGCAAGATTATGGTGAAAATCTAATCGTTAATTATTCAGAATTTTTCACAAGGATGAGCAGGATAATCAGTATTATCAAAAAACTTTTTAATACGCGATGAAAGAAAATAAAAATTCCAACGCTGATACCTTTAAGAAGGATTTCCAGAAACTCAGAGAAATCGCTTCCGATCTCATCAATGAGAACGCCGATCTCAAAAACAAACTTGACGAGCGCTCCCGCGAACTTGACCTCCTTTACAAGGTCATACGCCAGGTCGCTTATTCAATGGAATGGAACGAGATACAGGAAATCATACTTGAAATCATAATGGAGAACTTCCGCGCAGTGCGGTTCTGCCTGCTGGGACTCTTTGACGAAAGCGATAATCAACTGATTATCCGTATAAAGACAAGGCTTATGGATAAGCCAGTAACCGAGCGGCTCACTCTGCCATTCCCAATTGATGAGACCACCAAGTGGGATGAAGTGATCGTCAGCAACGAATGGTTTGAATTCTCGGAAAAAATCAGGGAAATAAACGAGATACAATCTTCATTCATCCCGCTCACGATGCAGGAAAAACATGTGGGTTTCCTGATGGTAGGCAAGGAAAAAAATGTTGAATATGTGGAAGGCGAATGGCAGTTCCTGAACACAATAGCGCACCACTTCGCCGTTGCGCTTGATAACTCACGTCTGTATCTGTTAGCCATCACGGATGGGCTGACAGGCTTGTTCAACCGCCGCTATTTTTTGCAGCGGCTTGAGCGTGAAATAGAGAAATCAAGACGCAGAAACATCCCCATCTCGCTGCTGATGCTGGACATTGACAACTTCAAACGAGTCAACGATACACACGGGCATCCAGTCGGTGATCAGGTGATTGCGGAGATAAGCAACAGACTTAAAGAAACGGTTAGTGATAAGGGGATAATCTGCCGTTACGGCGGCGAGGAATTCGCTGTCCTTTTGATAGACGCCGACTGGTATAAGGCGCATCCAGTAGCTGAAGCGATAAGGGCGAACATCGCCGATTCACCGATACCCGTTACCTCCGACGGCAAACGCCTCTCTGTCAATATCACCATAAGCATCGGCGTCTCTTGCTGCCCAACCGATTCCAAAGACCTGAAAAAACTCATATACAAGGCTGACCAGGCACTGTATCTGGCGAAAGCGCAAGGAAGAAACAAGGTGGTATGAGAGATCAAAGAAAAAAAAGATACCGAATAGTCTTTATGACCGCTGCAAATGAGGATGAGGCGCACCGCATTGCAAACGCCCTCGTTGAAAAGAAATTAACCGCCTGCGTGAACATCATCCACGCGGTGCGCTCCATCTACCGCTGGGAAGGCAAAATTGAAGACGACTGCGAGTTGCTTCTTATCGCAAAAACCACAAAATCAAATGTTGAAAAACTGATACGCGAAGTAAAAAAGATTCATTCATACAAGGTGCCTGAAATAATTTCACTGGCGATTGAAAGCGGGAATGAGGAATATCTCGCGTGGCTGGAAGGAAGCACTGAATAATTTTCACTCTTTCACCAATTCATAGATACCTTTCTATTAATTATTTATGCAAGAAATTAGTGATATATTTGATCAAATAATCAGATTAACAAACGAGCGGCTGAATCACATACTGGAGCATCCTGAAATGGTAGGCAATATAGATAAAATTGAAGAAACCTTGAAAGAACCGTAAGTGATAATAGAGTCAATCAAAGATAAAACTATCAATTTGTATTATAGATATTACAAGAAACTGCTTGTCGGAGAAAAATATATGTGTGTGGTGGTGAAATCCACATTACATGACAAATTTGTCGTAACATCATATTTTACGGATAAGATAAAAATAGGGGTGATAAAATGGAAAAAGTGAAGGTGTGGTTCGATCAGGAGGGTGATTATCTGGAGATCGTATTTGAGTCAAAAGCGGGTTATTTTAAGGAAACCCATGATGATCGTGTTATGGAAAAAGTGGATCAAGATGGCAATGTCATCGGTTTTTCTATCATGAATGTAAGTTCTGTAGGAAAAGAGCCTTTAAAAGTGGAACTGATACGAAAAAGCGCATAAAGTATTTCCGCTGTGGCAATAACACAAAAATTCCCCACCGCCTTCCGCGACTACCGCGAAATACACCGCCTGCCTTACTTTGAACAAGACGGCGACGGCGAACCCGCCCTATCACCCTCTCTCAAGAAAAATCTCCGCATCATTGATATGCACACCCACCTCGCCTACACCTTTTTCTATTCCAAACCCATACAACTCCTGATGAAAAGCCATCCTGTTCAGTTCATAACCCCACCCGGCAGAAGCGTCTATCTTGATCGCTATTTCTACAGCGGCTTCTCCTATCAGGACACAATCCGCTTCTATCGGAGTTTCATCCGCTTCCCCTTCAAATCGCCGCAGGAAAACCGCTACCACACCATACCTAACCTGATTGAAGATATGGACAGGTTCAGCATACGCTATAGTATTATCCTTCCGATTGAGTTGCCTGGCTCGCGCAACTCGGAACATATACTGAAAAGCTGCCGCGGCAACCGCCGGCTGATACCTTTCTGCTCAATCCATCCGTTCACCGACCACAAGCGGAGCCGATTGAAAACATATCTGCGCTGGGGTGCGCGCGGTCTGAAATTCCATCCTGTTTTTCAGTGTTATCCTCCGAATGGGATTGAGGCGATGCGCCTGTTTGAAATATGCGCCGAGGAACGGCTGCCGATACTTTCCCACACGAGTTCTACTGGAATTGAACTTGATATAATGAAAAAATTTTCACGATTGAAGAACTTCCGTGAGCCGCTGAGCAGTTTTCCTCAGATTCCGTTCGTTCTGGGACACGCAGGCTTCCACGAGGTGGACGCTGCGATTGAACTATGCCATGAATTCCCGAACGCTTACCTTGAAATAAGCGGTCAGCCGCTGAGCAACATAGAAAAAATCATACGCGAGGCGCCTGCCGACAGAATCGTCTTCGGCTCCGACTGGTCATGGTATAACCCATCGCTCCCCCTGGCGTGTGTGCTTATAGCCACGGAGGGAAATGAAGAATTGAGGCAGAAAATTTTATACGATAATGCTGCGCGGATACTTGCGGAAGATTAAAAAAATGATATAAAAATTAACCACAAAGGACACGAAGGGCACCAAGATTGAAGAATGAAATTTGAAATTTTCGATTTATCCATCGTACACCATGCAGCATACAACACGCAATACGCACCACGCACAATTTTGGTTTATTTTTATCCTCGTTTTTTCATGCTATTCCTTTTTCCTCCATACCAATCCTGGCGATAATGTGAACAGTAGATTGGATTTAACGGCTGCTCTTGTGAATGAACATCATACGCGCATTGACAGGTATCATTTCAACACGATAGATAAGGCAAGGATTGACGGGCATTATTATTCTGACAAGGCGCCGGGGACTTCTTTCTTATGGTCGCTGCCTGCTGCATTGTTTTTTAGAGCATTTCGTGGTGCCGTCAATCCTGATGATGTATGGTTTCGCTATGCGGCAACTGTTTCAGGCATTTCTATGCTTTCAGCAGGCACTGTCGTGCTCATGTTAGTTCTTCTAACACTTCTATGTACAGTTAATCGGCGCGGTGCGGAGACCGCGCCCTACAGTTATATCGCTATTACGCTGTTTTATTCCCTCGGCACACTCATTTTCCCTTACTCAACGATGTTCTATTCGCACGCGCTCACTGCATCGCTCGCACTGATGTTCTTTGATAAGTTTTTTCGCATCAGAAGGGCGAAAATTGAACCGCCAAACTGGCTCATCGCTCTTACAGGCTTATACTGCGGTCTGATGATCATAACTGAATATCCCTCTGCTGTAACTGTTTTTATCCTTTTCGCCTATGCCTTTTTGACGATACAAAAAAAATGGAAAATAATTTTTATCATCCTCGGCGCACTCCCCTTCGGCGCAATCATCCTTTACTACAATCAGATTTCATTCGGCAATATGTTCACAACCGGCTACCTCCATGAGGTGATGCCAGACTTCAAGGCAGGCATGGCACAGGGTTTTGCTGGTATGACTTTGCCTGAAACAAAAATTTTCTACAACCTTCTTATTTCGCCCGGCAGAGGGCTTCTCTGGGAATCGCCGTTCCTGCTGTTTGCACTGCCGGGATGGTTCTACATGTTCCGCCGCAGGGAGTATCGGCTTGAAGCAATCGTCATTCTTGCAATAATAATAGAAGTAATTATCATCGCCGCATCCGCCTTCATGCCCGAAGGCGGTATGGCGATGGGCCCGCGCTATCTCATCCCTGCCCTTCCCTTCCTGTGCATCCCAATCGCATTCGTCCCCATGCGGAGAATGGCGATAAAAGGACTGTTCGCAGGACTTGGAGTTTTTTCAATCGCCCTGATGTTCATCGCAACCACAACCGAACCGCAGGTGCCGCGCGGGTTTGATCACCCGTTCCAGCAGTTCATCTTCAAAATCCTTCAATCCGGCTATGTGCGCGAAAATCTGCTTAAGCCCTTCACCGGAAACTATTCAATCCTCATACTGATTTTCTTTTGCGCTGCCCTGTCCTTTGTTTTCTTCCGACAAAAAATAAATACATTCTTACATAAACAATTCTTCATAACTTCCCTCGTTGCCGCCGCAACCTGTGCAGTGTTCCTTGTGATCTTCCATCTGACCAATCAAACGGCAATGAACGAATCAGACGGCTGGCAGTATTGCCGTTTAGGGACATTTTATCGTCAAAATGATATGAAATCCGATGCTTTATCCAGTTATAAACATGGCATAGAAATCAACGGTGATACATGGGAATGCCACTTCGGATTGGGGTTGATGGAATTTCAGGCAGGCAGCCCGCGGAAGGCGGAGAAACATTTTCTTCAGACACTGCGATTAAAACCAGCCCTGCCTGAAGCGCACTTCAATATGGGGCAGATATATTATCAGAGCGGGCGGTATGAGCAGGCTCTGGCGGAATATCAAAAGTGCGCAGACCTCACCAAAGGCGTTGACGACGATGCCGCTGCCAAAGCCTACTTTTTTATTGCTGTTATACATAAAAGGACAGGAAAATACGAGCAGGCAGAGGTAGCACTAATGCAAGCCATCAAAATATCGCCATACACAGTTGAACGAATTTTACAGCGATAGTATCTTGTGACTGAAATCTTGCACAAGAAGGAAAAGACTTTGGAACCACAGATGGACACGGATAAACACAGATGTTTTATCTGCGCCTTCGCCGCAAATATCAGTGTATATCAGTGTTAATCCGTGGTTCGTCCTTTTTGGTTCTGGCTATGCCAGGTTAGGAACAGGGAATGAAGGAAAATGGCTCAAACGGTTTGAACTGCTCTTTATTACTCCTCTTCTTTTCATTTATCTTCCTGATGAATATAGTGAAGGTCTGGGACGGTGATGTGTGGTGGCACCTGAAATGCGGCGAAGTTATCGTAAAGACTCAAGGTCTCCCGGAAAAAGACATCTTTTCCTTCACAGGCGGCGACAGACTCTGGATTCACGACGAATGGCTCGGAGAAGTAATCTTTTATTCCGTCTATCGCATCACAGGCGTCAACGGTCTGATCCTCTTCACCGCTGCAATAAGCACATTCATTTTTTTAATCCTTTATCTTACCGCCCGCATGGAAGGCGCAGGGACTGCTTCATCGGTCATTTTTCTCACCGCCGCTGCATTCGCAATGCGCAGCAGGCTTTCGGCACGACCCGAAATCTTCACTCTTCTCTTTGCCGCTGTTTTCATCTATATCATACGCAGACAATTCCTCAAACCCAGAAGCCACATCTGGCTTCTGCCTTTTCTTCAAATTATATGGGTCAACCTTCATCCCGGCGCATTGCTTGGCGCGATCCTCATCGCCGCCGCAATCCTCTCGGCAGTGATCTCAGAGGCAATACACCGACTAAAATCACAGCATCAGCAATCTTCCCTGTTTCCACGCTCAATGCTCCTTATACCCATCCTCTCTCTCTCACTCATCGCGTGTCTTGCGAACCCTTACGGTCTCCACGGTCTTACCGCGCCGTTTGAGTTCGCAAATACTGCGATATTCCTGAAACACATCTATGAGTGGACGCCAATCACTTTGAAGCAACTTGCGCACCCCGGCGGGACACATTATCTCTATGCCTTTGAATTTTTACTGATATTCGGCGCTCTTTCGTTCATCATCCTTCTTCGGCGCGCTGATGCGATGCGCCTTGTTCTGTTTCTGCTGACTGCGGCAATGGCGCTCAAGGCGCATCGCTTCATCGGAGTTTTCTCCATCGCCGCAGCGCCGATTGCAGCAGCTCAGGCATCAACCTTATCCCGTTCATTCCGCCTTCCGCGCTGTATGTTAATCTCCACTCT
>JBFMBQ010000106.1:0-4118 GCA_040755115.1 bacterium | reverse complement strand
AGAGTCCATAGGCGGACAGGTGCTCCTGACAAGCGATATAGAAAATTACATGGGGTATCACTTCATTACGGGCAGGGAATTGATAGAGAAATTTCAGACGCAGGTTGAACAGTTTCCGATAGACATCGCGATGTATGACGGCGCAGCGAAAATTATGCGGGACAGTGAGGCGATCACGATAGCAACAAAGAATGGAAGGCGTTATTCAGCCGACACCGTTATACTTGCCACCGGGAAGCGGTCGCGCCCGCTTGGTGTGCCGGGTGAAAAAGATTTTGTCGGCAGGGGAGTAACCTATTGTTCCATCTGCGATGGTCCATTTTTCAAAGGACTGGATGTAGCGATCATCGGCGGCGGCAACTCCGGTATCACATCGGTCGTTGATATGATAAAAATAGCGAACCGCATCTACTCAATAGACATTGCAAACGACCTCAGGGCTGATCCCGTGCTCGTTGAACGGGCGAAAGCCTCCAACAAGGTTGAGTTTTTGCTCGGATACAAAACGAAGGAGATCAGGGGGAGCAATGTTGTTGAAAGCATAATACTTGAGAACTGTGCCACCGGTGAACTCGTGGAGAAAGCGGTGGGCGGGGTGTTCATTGAGATCGGGCTTATACCGAATTCCGATCTTGTGGAAGGGTTTGTTGAGTTGAACAGGTGGAAAGAGATAGTGATAGACAGCGCGTGCCGAACGAGCGCGGAAGGTGTGTTTGCGGCGGGCGATGTAACGGATGTTCCCGAGAAGCAGATAATAGTTGCGGCGGGCGAGGGTGCGAAGGCATCGCTCAGTGCGTATCATTATCTGATACGGAAAAAAGGAAAGGATTCTAAATAAAAGAGTTTTAGACGCGGATTGACACGGATTTGCGCGGATTTTGAAAGAAAATAAGTATAAAATTCAGATTAGAAACGCAAAACGCGAAACTCCAATCTCTGCGAATCAAATATCATCAGGGTGTTGAAAAACGAAAAATTTCGCGCAAATACGCAAAGAACGCGAAGAAATTCGCGTAAATTCGCAGGAAAAATCTGTGTCTATCCGTGTTCATCTGTGGTTCCATATCTTTTTCAACAGCCTGTCATGTATTGACTGGGCTTGTGCAAATTTCCATCGCTCACGAAAAAGTTAATGAAAAAAAACTCTATATTTGAAGTCGCAGCAAAGAGGAGGATTTAGCGTATGTCACTTGAAGGAATGAGAGGGAAAGTAGGCATTCTCGGATTCGGCATGAGCAAGTTCGGACCGGATTTGTCCCGTCAGGATTACACACATTATGCGGCTGTCGCATATACGAAGGCGCTCAAGAACTCAGGAATTTCACCGGACGATATTGAGAATGTGGTGTATGGACACTACAACCCGCTTTTTCGCGGTCAGATCATGGGTGATATATATGTCAATGAGACGATTGGGATGGAACTGATGCCGACCTTGCGCGTTGCGGCTGGTGGCGCAACAGGCGCTGCGGCGATAGACGCGGGTGTAACTTATGCTCTTTCCGGGCGGGCGGACATCGTGCTCGTGCTCGGGTTTGAGAAATGCAGCGATACATATAATTTTGAATCCGGAGAAGGCATATCCGAGGCGTTGAAGGCAATTTCTTTTTCCGCAGATACCGTCTGGGAAGAGTCGCTGGGGTTCACTGCGGCGTCCAGTTATGCGCACACGGTGAACGCCTTCATTGCGGAACATGAGGGACATCCTGACGATGAAGAGGCGTCAATAATCGCGGTGAACCATCACAACAACGCACTGCTTATCCCTGAGGCGCACTGTTACGGACAGGAGGAATATACTGTGGAAAAGGTGATGGCGTCGCCTATGATAAGCAGCCCATTCCGCCGCGGACACAACTGCCAGATTTCGGAAGGGGCTGCGGCGTTGATTCTCATCACCGAACAGAAAGCAAAGGAGATGGGTGTGGCAGACCGTGTTGTGTGGATCACCGGCATCGGTTGTTCCACCGACACCGGGATGGTCGGTCTTAGGCCAACGATCTCCGAATACAGGTGCGGCACCATAGCAATGCACCGGGCATATAAAACAGCCGGCATTAAGAACCCGCAGAAGGAGTTGGGCACGGTGGAGATACACGATCCGTTCGCGCATGTGGTTTACATGGCGATTATGGAAGTAGGAATATGCGAGACATGGCAGGAGACGAGCAGGCTGATCAGGGATGGTTTCTTCGCAAGGGACGGGCGGCTGCCGATGAACCTGAGCGGCGGACTTATCGGGCTGGGGCATCCTGTAGGCGCCACCAACATCGCGCAGGCAGGCTGGCTGTTCCTGCAACTTACCGGGCAGGCTGGCGCATCACAGGTGGATTTTTCCGACAAGCGCAAAACGGCTGCACTAAAGGGCATGGGAGGTCCCGGCGATTGTTATTGTTACGGCATCGTCATGCAATACTGAATGGAATGCATTGGTTTCAGATAATCAATTCGCAGGAGGAATGATATATGGCTCTCTCGGTAAAGGCTGCAAGGGAAATTGCAAAGAGAAATAATATTGCTGCGGAGTTGATATTGAAAGCGGCTGCCGTGGAAATCTCTGGCGGGGCGCGTAAGGATGATGTGCTTCGCGTCCCGTTCCGCATCGGCATCACGCTCAACCGCTCAATGGCGCACGCTTCGTATTTCTTCCGGGAAATCCGCGACAACGGTATTTTTTACGGCGGGAAATGTCCTGCCTGCTCACATGTTTTGTTCCCACCCGTGCGTCCCGTATGCCTGCGCTGCATCAGGAAAGGCGAACTTGTGGAGTATGAGCCGCTCAAGATAGGGACGGAAGTTGAAGGCACGGTCGTCGCTGTCAGCAAACTCGTCCGCGGCACCTCCAAGGACCTCGGCAAAGGCGTTCGGTACCCGTGCCTTGTTAAGGTTGACGGTGCGGATAACGCACACTGGCAGTTCGTGCTTCCGACCGAAAACAGGGAACCCGAAGTCGGCGCCAGAGTGAAATCTGTTTTAGCCGACCAGGAAGACCGCACCGGCGAAGTCGGCGATTTCTCGTTCAGGCTGATGTAATTTAGTGTCTTAATACTGAACTTCTGCGCAAAATGGCAAGATTTATGGAACCACTGATGAACACTGATGAACACAGATTCTTTATTTGCGCCTTCGGCGCAAATATCCATCTCTATCTGTGTTCATCTTATCCGTGTTTATCCGTGTTCATCTGTGGTTCAATTTTTTCATCTTTGGTTCTGGCTACGACAGATTAGGGACATCTTGAAAACATGAATAATCCTGGAGACATCTTCAAGCGGATTATGAACTCGCGGCTGGCGTGGGATGTTTTTCAGGGCCGCATCTATAACAGGCTGATATGGAACGCCGCAGGCACAATAATAGAGGATGTGATAGACCGGACAAAACCGCCACGCCCCGACGCGCGGGTTCTGGATGTAGGCTCCGGTCCCGGTTTTGCCGCTATCCGCGCCGCACGCAAGTACCCGGCGGCTACGATTATCGGCGTGGATTATTCGCTGGTGCAGGTGCTCGCAGCCCGGCGTAACTTGAAGAAAAATCCGGCGCCCAACTGCTCGTTCAGACTCGGGAACGCCATGGACCTGCCGTTTGAGGACAACACATTTGATATGGTAATAAGCATCGCATCCATCAAGCACTGGCAGGACAGTGTGCGCGGACTGCGGGAAATCTCGCGGGTTCTGAAACCCGGTTGCGAGGCACACATTGGCGAGGCAGACCGGGAGTGCAGCCCGCGGGACCTGGATAGATTCATCAGCGATTTCACCGCACCCTGGTGGGTGAACAAGCGGATCGTGGGCTGGTATCTCCGGAGCACGGTGTTCGGCAGGAGTTACAACTGCGCGGAAGCGGAGCGCATGGCGGCGCAGGCGGGCTTTGCCACAGTGAAAGTGGAAAAAATCCACGGAGCCCCGGCATTCAGGATGACGCTGACAAATGCCTGACAGGTTGTTGAAAAATGAGCGATAAGGAGAAAATCAACACCGAGTGTGTATCACTATCTAATACGGAAAAGAGGGAAAGAATTTTGACGCGGATTAAGCAGGTTTGTGATTATGATCAAAGACTGAATTTCGGCACGGATTCGCACGGATTATCATGGATTTTTGAAACCAAATCAG
>JBFMBQ010000105.1:0-8264 GCA_040755115.1 bacterium | reverse complement strand
GAAACCATTCAATTCCTTTTTCCAGGATCGCTTCTTTATATATTTTTAAATGCTTGAGAAATTTGTTTGATAGGTTTTTTCTGTTTTCAACAAGAAACTCAAAATATTCTATCAGGAGATCGGAGAAATTGGATTTTGCTTCCTCGAGGGTGTCTCCGCATGTGTGCAGTTCAAGTTCTGGACAGGATATTGCAACCCCATCTTTATCTTTTGTAACTATAGCCCTAAATGATTTCATAGATATAATCTATGACAACAGACTTAAAGTGTCAATGGTAAAAGATTGGGACAGAGGTGAAACATGAAAAGAACATTTCTCACCGCCGTGTTGTTTTTTCTGATTTCCGGTGCAACGCTTGCTGCTAATACATACACCTACATTGATCTGGTGAACAAGCTGATTGATCTTGAGGGGCTTGCGGTGCTGCCTGCGCGTGGGGAAAATGCCGATCAGTGGTCAAGTTACGACCGAAAAAGTTATTATGATGCGGAAAAGCAAAAATACATGGACTGGGCAGCCAACGGCGACGGCAGCGGGATTATCCGCAGGGAAGGCAACCTGTCGGTGATAGCGGAAATGGAAGGTCCGGGTGTGATCTGGCGCATCTGGTCTGCCTCATTGGGAGACGGACATGTAAAAATATATCTTGACGGCTCGCCCGAACCGGCGGTCGACCTGCCCTTTAAAGCCTACTTTGATCTGAGAAATGAGCCGTTTGTGTATCCTGCGCTTGTGTATAATGCCTCATCAGGCTGGGATTCATTCATGCCGATTACTTATCAGAAATCCTGCAAGATAGTCGCCGAAGACGGGTGGGGTCAGTATTATCATTTCACTTATGAAACCTTCCCTGAGGGGACGGTGGTGCCGACTTTCAGGCGCGACCTTTCAGCAGCGGAGAAGGCGGCGCTTGAGCGTGTGAACGATTTTTTAGAGAACAAACTTAGCACAGACCCCGCCGTTGAGCGCAGCGGTGCGCTCGTGGTGAAGGAAACGATAGAGGCGCCAGCGGGGAAAAAGGTAACAGTTTTGAAACTTGAGGGTGCGCGTGCAATCACGGGCATCCGAGTGAAACCGGCACTTGAAAAAACCAGCGGCGTAGAGAAACTGCTGCGGTCGCTGACATTGAGCATAAAATGGGACGGCGAGGCAGCGTCGAGCGTATGGTCGCCGTTAGGTGATTTTTTCGGGACAGCGCCGGGCTTCAACAAATACAAATCGCTCCCGCTCGGGATGACAGATGAATTTTTCTATTCATATTGGTATATGCCTTTTGCGAGTGAAGCGCTGATTGAACTTGAAAACGACGGAAAAACGGATGCGGCGGTTGAGTTTGAGATTGCGCATGCGCCGCTTTCGCGACCGATTGATGAGTTGGGGCGATTTCATGCGAAATGGCATGGCGATGTGTTTCTACCGAAGGAGAAAGAACGCAGAGCGATAGACTGGACGCTGCTGACAACAGAGGGGCGCGGCAGGTTCGTCGGCGTGATGCTTCATGTGATGAATCCGGAGGGCGGCTGGTGGGGCGAAGGGGACGAGAAATTCTTTGTTGACGGCGAAAAATTTCCTTCCGTCTTCGGCACAGGTTCGGAAGATTACTTCGGCTATGCCTGGGGCGATCCGAGGCTTTTCAAGCGCGCATATCACAACCAGACGCACAACACGAAAATAAATCAGGGGCATGTTTCTGTGAACCGCTGGCATATTGTTGATAATGTGCCGTTTCAGGTTTCTTTTGAAGGGGCGATTGAGAAATATTTCAGCAATTACAGACCGACCGATTATTTTGCGACTGTTTACTGGTATCTTTCGGCGGATGGGAAGGATCGCTATGAAGCGAGACCGTTGAGGGAACGGTTGAAAAATCTTTCAATGAAGATCAGGGCAAAAAAGGTCAAGGGCGCGCTTGAAGGAGAAGAACTCAAGATAGTTGAGACGGGCGGCGGCGAAACGCAGGCGCAGAATTTGCTGGGCTTCGGCACCGGGTGGAGCGGCGATCAGCAATTGTGGTGGACAGGGGCGCATCCGGGCGACAAACTCTCTATCGCCGTCTCTGTAGAAAAGGAAGGCAGGTATGAGATAAAACTGCAACTGACGAAAGCGCCGGATTACGGCATCGTGCAGTTTTATCTTGATGATAACAAGGTGGGTTTGCCGTTTGACTTGTATGAGTCAAGCGTTGTGCCGAGCGGGATGGTATCGCTGGGGCTTTTTGATCTTGATGCGGGGGAGCACACCCTGACAATTGAGATAGCGGGTGCCAATGCGAAGGCTGCGCCTGCGTATATGTTCGGGCTTGATTGTGTGTTGCTGAAGGCGGTTAAATGAAGTGGAAATATCTTTAAACACTGAAGACGCTGAATATTAGAATTGGCATAACACATCAGTATCAGCGAAGAGTTCATAGATTTTACAAGGCGCGAGATAGAGAACTTTATCGCCGCTGAAACAAGGTTGCTGGATAGCGATTCACTAATTCTTGATGCGGGCGCCGGGGACCCGAAGCATCACATACGCAATCCGAGACTTAGCTATATCACCTTTGATCTCTGCATCGGGCAGGCGGACTGGGACTACAGCGCGATAGATGCGGTTGGTGCGCTTGATGCTCTGCCTTTCAGGGACGAAACCTTTGACGGCATTATCTGCACGCAGGTGCTTGAGCATGTCCGCGAACCGGAGATGGTTCTGCGGGAGTTGTTCAGGGTGGTGAAAAGCGGGAAAAAATTATACCTGACAGTACCGCAGGAATGGTATCTTCATCAGGTTCCGAATGATTATTACCGGTATACAAAATTCGGATTGCAGTATCTCTTTAAAAAAGCCTGCTTCACTGTTGAGAGAATTGAACCGATGGGAGGATATTTTTTATTTATGTCGCACAGGGTGACGCTCTTTCCCCGTTTTTTATTTCCGCCCTTGAAGAATCCGATTTTAAGGCTGCTGAGGAAGCCTTTTAAGGAGTTGATAGTTTTTATCTTCACAAACCTGCTACCGAGATTGCTTGTGAGGATGGACAGATACGACAACGCCCGATATGTAACTGCCTGGTATAAAGCCGTTGGTGTTAAATGATTACTGCAATTATGAACCACAAAGGCACCAAGGACACCGAGAGAAGAGGCATGGAGGGCGAACACCGTTTGCCCCTACAACTATGTAATCTGCGTAATCTGCGGATTATCTTTTTTCGCCGAAGGCGGTTAATTCAAATGGCGGAGTGAATAGATTTTTATTATTGGACCCGGACGACCGTTGGGCGTGAAAACTTTCAGCAACTTTGCTTCTCTGTCAAGGAATTCGTAAAATTTCATCTGCACTGGATAGACTTTTCCGCTTCGATTATATCTTTCGTAGATGTTGCTATTGATGATGACATAATCAATGTGCTGTTCTTCAAGCCACTTTTTTGTGTAATGTGCGCTGCCGGTGAGTTGCTGCGAGTAACTTGGCGTAGGCGCCCAGTTCAGGTTGTGCTGCACATACGAACTGAACGGATACTTTTTCAACTTCACAGCATAATATTCCGCCAGTGCAGGATTTGATTTCAGTGCCGCATCATACTTCTTTTTTATCTCTGTGCGTGATATTCCGAGGTCTAAACTCCACGATTCCATAGCGATCGTGGAATTCTGCGGGATGTTTTTAAAGACCCATTCAGCCGCATCAAGACGGATGTCCCTTCGGTTGTAGCGAATATCAATGTTTGCTGAAACACATACCATAGGGATAAAGCAGGCAGCAAGAAGCACAGCGGTAACAACGGTGGCGGCGTTTTTTGAATATCTTGATTTTATCCATTCACTTACTTCTGAAATGAAGTAACCGGCGAGGACGCATAAAAACGGCAGGATAGGCAGCATGTAATGTGCGTGGTAAATTTTCCAAGAACTGACATAGAAGTAATATATCAGTGAAAAAACAGTTCCCGGCAGAAGGATTCGTTTTCTTCTCACAAAAACGAGGATAATCCCGCCGGCAGCGAACATAGAGCCGACGACGGTCAGTCCTTTCATCAAAGTATAGAGATGATAAAGTGGACCGGAGCCTACATTTTCGTATCCGAGCCATCCTTCTCTGGTCAGGTATCCGTATTCTATAGAAATCTCACGCCAGAAACTTTTAAAATCAATGAACACATAGGGCGAGAAAATGAATGAGGTGATGACTCCCGTGATTAAACAGGCGAATGCGACAGCGGCGGTTTTTCGCCAGTTTTTTTCTTTGAGTAGATTTTCAACGAGGACCCACACGATGGGGATAATAAGCAAGCCGGCGTTGTATTTTGTCATAACTGCCGCTGAGGCGCATACGACGGCAAGATGCAGATTTGTTGACCTGAAAGTTGACTGGTAGAGCATAATGAAGAGCAATGAGAGTGTGGTGAAAAAAACCATTGTTGGTTCAGCGGTGCAGAAATGCGAGGCATTAACATGGAGAGGCATAAGTGCAAGCATCAAGGCAGCGACGATACCTGCTGTGCCTTTCCCGGCGCGCCGAGCGATGAGATATACAATCAGGATTGTTGCGGTTGCAAACAATACAGAAGTAAATCGTCCGATCTGGTGGAATCGCCAGGGATAAAGCGCATAATATGCGAAAAAGTGTTCAAGGTCAGGGAAGACCCCGATTAATTTTCCGGCGATATAAAAAAGTCCATAAGCGAAGAACAGGATATACATAAAAAGATGCGGATAAATGAACCAGTGAGGGTTCAGGGCGGTGGTACCCATACCAAGGGAGTGTTTAACGAAAATGTAATCATCCACGAAAAAAAGGGACGGGAAGCCATAATTTATACCCCATAAGCGGAAAATAAAACCGATAAGAACGGCGAGGGTTACGAGCGCGAGTTGCGAGTTCAGAGTTGTGAGTTCAGAGTTGCGGATTCGTTTGATCATTTGCAAGATTTATTATGTTGTGTGTGGATTTTTTAAAGTGTCTTTTTGAACAGACTCTTCCTTCTCCGCAATGCAAAGGATTGATGAGCCTATGGGGAAATTAAAATATCGGAGAGCGAAGGTTTCAAGACATGAGACAAGCAACAGCAAGCGGTTCAATACAGGGTGCACAGGATTAACGGAAGCGAGAGGGGCACCGGTATGGAGGAGGTCTATTTTTCTCAAAAGGAATGAAACAGGCAGGAGGATGGAGTTTGTATAGGACAATCGGAGGATTGAAAAACCGGCATTTTCAATTTTTTGTCTTATCTGGCGCGTGGTATATCTTCGTGCGGCGTGCATTGTCTGATCGTGCCGGCTCCAGAGTATCTGAAGCGCGGAATCAGTGAGGATAAGGATCGCGCCTGTGCGGCATACGCGGGCGATTTCGCTCAGCGCCGCTTCATCGTCTTCAACATTGCGGTGGTAGATCAGATCAAGACAGGTAACGGCATCAAACGATTTGTCAGCGAAGGGCAAATGAGTTACAGACGCCTGGACTAAATTTTTCATATTTCTTTTTCTGGAGAAGAAGATTGCCTCAGGGGAGAGATCAATTCCATAAGCATCGCCGTGCCTCTGTAACTCGTGGAGTGTGATGCCGGCGCCGCAGCCGACATCAAGGATTTTCATGATTGTGCGTCCCTGTGAATATCGCTTGAGGAGTTCCAGAACGAGGGCACGCTTTGATGAGAACCACCAGTGAGTTTCCTCAAGTTGGAACATTTTTTCGTATTCTTTTTTTTCCATAATATCCGACTCAGATTTACACGGATTTTTGCGGATTACAGTTATTTGATTTTTATGAATCGGAGTTTCAGGATGCAAAGGACATAGCGGAATCCGAGGAGTGCGAAAGAGAAGAGGTTTTGCGTTGTTTTGGATGTGCCGTGAGAGCGGTCGGTGAAGGTGTAGGGAATCTCTTTGATGATGAAGCCGTGCTTTGCAGCGCGGTGCAGGAAATCAATGCAATATTCACCGTAGCCGGAGGTAATCAGAGGTACGGCATCAAAGACAGATTTTCTGGCAGCGATGTAGCCACTGTCGCAGTCGCGGACGGGAATCCGCAGAATTATACGCGCGAGAAAATTAATGAGTTTACTTGTGAGTGTGCGCAGAGGCGGGCGGAGGTCTTTCCCGCCTGTGGCATATCTTGACGCTACGGCGATATGGGCATCGGAGAGCGATTGAACAAGTTGCGGCAGGGTTTCGGGAGGCATTGAGAGGTCGCAGTCCAACCATGCGACAATTTCGCCGGTTGATTCCGCTATCCCTCGCGCTATAGCAGAGGCAAGCCCTTTCACGCCAATCCGACGCACCAGTTTCGCATTCTTCATCTCCATTTTTTCCACAATCGCCCATGTCCTGTCGGGGGAATCGTCATCAACCACGATTATCTCCACTGCGCCTTCAAGCGAACGATTTATCCTCTGTATCATTTCTCTGATGTTTTCAGCCTCGTTGTAGGTTGGAAGAATCACGGAAATAAGTTTCAAGTTTTGAGTTTTGAGTTTTGAGTCGGGGGAGTTCATCGTTTCAGAGAACCGATTTGTTCTACTATAAATTCTATTTGATCGCGGCGGAGATGAGAACTTGAAGGGAGATACAGTCCCTTCTGGTAGAGTGCGTCCGCTGCGGGGTAATTGCCGCTGACATCGGGATAGTTTTTCTTTGAGTGGTTCTGAAAGACCGGCTGTCTGTGCATCGGCAGGAAAAAAGCGCGCGTGTCAACGCCTCGTGTGCGCAGTTCTTCTGCGAGTTGCCGTGCGGTTATCCCGAAGGATTCTTCCACAAGGATGCCGAACATCCAGAAGACATTTTTCGCCCAGTGCGCCTGCGGGGGCGTAACGATGCCGTCAATTTCCGACAGCAGAGTCGTATAATATTCGGCGTTGCGGCGCCGCGCATCCACAAGTTCATCAATTTTTTCAAGTTGGGCAAGTCCAATCGCAGCCTGAAGATTGGTCATTCGGTAGTTGAAGCCGATGTGGTGGTGAAAAAATCTCGGTTCGGTGAAGGCATGGTTTCTGAGGAGGCGTGCGCGTTCTGCAAGTTGCTCATCGCTTGTTACTACCATACCGCCTTCGCCTGTGGTGATGATTTTATTGGCGTAGAAACTGAAGCAGGCGGCGTTGCCGAGGCTTCCCGCCTTTCTGCCGTGATACTCGGCGCCGTGCGCTTCGGCAGCGTCTTCAATTATGAGGAGATTGTATTTCTCTGCGAGTTCAAAGAGTGGCTGCATGTCAACAGGGTGTCCATAGGTGTGGACAGGCATAACAGCGCGCGTGCGTTCGGTTATTTTTTGTTCAATCAGCGCGGTGTCCATATTCCATGTTTTCAGTTCTGAATCAACAAGCACAGGCGTTGCGCCGGTGTAAATGACCGCGTTGCAGGAGGCGATCATTGTGAAAGCGGGGATAATTACTTCATCGCCGTCTGTTATGCATGCGGCGGCAAGCGCGAGGTGAAGGGCTGCGGTTCCGCTCGTGCACGCCACGCCGAAGCGGCAGCCGCAGTAAGAACTGAACTGCTTCTCAAACTCCTCAATGTATTTTCCGGCGGAAGAAATCCAGCCCGACTCCAGGCAATCCGCAATATATTTCCGTTCGTTACCTGCAAGTGTCGGTTCACAAACTGGGATGAACATATTGTTTTGATGCTGATTATTTACGGTTAACGCAGATGTTTTTTAGAGAATCTCGCTGATTGATATAATTAAATATTCATAATTTTTCTCCGATCTCGCGCTTGTCTTCCTCCACCCCGCGATAGGGTCCTTGCTTTATCTCAATGAGTTTTACTTCTTCAAGGAAAGTAAAGGCGTGGGCGCCGATTATAAGAATCATATCGCCGGCGCCGAGTTCACGGGACGCAACAAATTTTTCCTCGCTGTTAAAGAAATCAACTTTCACACGCCCCTTCACCAGATAGAAAAACTCCTGAATGGGAACATCTTTAAGTTCCTTTATGGGGAGATGTTTATGCGGCGGTATGAATGTGCCGCCCGCTCTGTTATGTATTCCAAGTTGCAGGTTATATTCCGGCATTGTGAAAAATTTTAATCCCTTCTCCTCATAATCACACCGGATGATAATCCCCAGAACCTCATCGCCGTCTTTGATTATTTCAACTGGAGTCATATTGTTTAAATATACTCAAATTTGATAAAAGATACAGGTTAACGCTAATTTTTCATCACTACTGTCCCGTTAAAAAGTCCCATAAATAAAGCCGTTTTTGGGAATCGGGCATGTTGCCGATAAGCAATTAATCTAAAAATATCTGTAAAATAGCCGTTTTCTCGAAATTCTTGACGTCCA
>JBFMBQ010000104.1:0-5254 GCA_040755115.1 bacterium | reverse complement strand
TGTTGACGATGCCAAAAAGGCTGACCCACCTGAGGGAATCAAGGGGCAGATCGGGAATATGGGTTTCACAGTGGGAAACATAATGGAGGCAAAGGCGGGCAGGCACAGGATTCTTACCTATGTTTATTTCATCCCGAATTATAAACCAGGCGACGAAAAGGCATATTTGAGTATTGAAGATAATCCGTTGCAAATCAAGGTTGAGGAATTGTAAAAAAATATTTAGCCACAGAGAACACAGAGATTTACCACTGAAAAAGACATGCAAAAAATTGCTCTTGATGAAATAAAAGGCGGCGATCAGGTGATACTTGCCCGACCGGTGATACTCGGCACCGGCGTGAAGGGGTTCAACGCGGGGCTGCCGGTAACGGAGCGCGTTATTGCGATGCTTAAGAAACTCGGTTTCAACGAGGTATGGGTGTGCGCAAGCGAGGAAGAACTCCACCAGATAATATCAGGCGATGACGAGACCGCTGTGGAGGTTACGCAGCGTGAAAAATTCATAGGCATAAAGGATAACATTTCCTCAGCGCTCGCCGACATAATGACTGAAAAAGACCCTCAACGCGAGATTCTCAAAATCAAATCGGTAAGCCGCAGCACCATCCTGATGAAACGCGGCGAACTGACCAAGATCAATCCCGACAGGCCGTCGTGGGAGGTACGCGATCTGAAAAAATTCTCCGAATCAATCATCAGCACCGCAAAACTTGAAGAGTTCTTAAAGACCTGCCGCGACCTGCTTGATAATGAGTTCTCCTCGCGTTCAATAAACAAAATCCGTCTTAACCTGAACGATGCACGAACGGAGGAAACCTATCTTTTCAATCATATGACCAACTGTGGTTTGTATTTTCTGGCGACAGCGGCAAAATACAACGCTGTGATGAAAAGCAAGGGGGCAGTGAGTTCAGCGCTGAAATATTCACGCGATTTCAAACGGAAAGAGGGCACACTGTTCTTTTTCACCGACGATGAACTCCTAAGCGGCGCGCTCGCCGCCTTCATGCACGATGTGGGCTACCTGCATGACGGTATGCCTGAAATTCTATTCAAGAAGGGCACGCTCACGAAGGAAGAGCACGGAGTGCTCAACAAACATGTTGTGGTATCAATGAACATCGTGGGCTATCACACATTCTTCGCCACCCGCCCGCTTGCGATGAGCACAATTGAAAATCATCACGAGCGGCTTGACGGTTCAGGCTACCCGCGCGGCAGGAAAAATTTTCACACCTTCTCGCGCATCATCAGCATCATTGATGTATTTGATTCAATGGTGAACGATCGCCCGTGGCGCAAGAAATTCGCCCGCGGCAAGGTGCTTGAATGGCTTTACCAGAACTCCGAAGCCACTTCCGACCCGTCGGGGAAAATAGCAGAGGGACAATTTGACCGCGAACTTTTCCTGTGTTTTGAAGGTATTTTAGGATTATATGAGATAGGTGAAACCGTTGACCTGTATCATGTCAAAACTTCCACTCCCGTTTTCAGGGCGAATATAAAGGAGAATAATCCCGAGCGTCCTGACCGCCCGGTGGTTGAACTCATCTCCTGCGCTGCCGATCCAGGGCGAAATGTCGCCGGCAAGGTTCTCAACCTGCGTGCTGTTAAAGACCTGTATGTTGGGGAGACGACTGATTTTAAGAAAGAGGCGATAAAATAATTTTTATCAGCGCTACTTAGAGAAGCGTTATCCAATCCGCTTTTCGTTTCCCATTGAGCGGTAAAAAAGAGTTTTTATGACTTTTTCACCATCAAAGAAGAGCAGGATTAGTCCCAAAACAAGATATATGTCTGAGGGACGGAAATATAGATTCCGACCATAGAGAATAACGGCAAGTGTGTCAGGGACAAAACGAAGGAAAATCCTGTCCGCGAAGTTAGCCGTAATGCCGCACACCTGAAGTCCTATCCCCAATATAGTCCTTGTTCGGGCATTCGCTTTCAACAAACGAATTCCAAGAAAAATAAGGAAAGCAAGATAGAAAGCATTGGCAATCAGTAGAAACCAATCAGGCAAATTGTTCCACATCGGGGCGCCGCGATTAAGAAACTTTTCGGTTTTTTGGAATGACGGTGGTATAACGATAATAGCCCAAGGGAGGCGAGATATAAAAAGGTCTAAACAAAACAAAAAGATGAGGAACGCAATAATGATAGCGACCCGCGAATTTTTTTTCATATAAGAAACAATCAACGAAACAAGAAACGAAGCACTTTAAGTCTATTTGAAACACATTCTGTTTTTAGACAAGGAAAGTTAAATGCCCTAAACACTCGTTGCGGTAATTTATCTTAACCATGTTAAGTTAACGAAAATCAAAATGTTCAGGCTCCAGTGCATCAATATAGCCCAAATAACTGTGTGTGTGCGCATAACGGATATACCGGAAAAAAGCGCAAATGCTATGGAGCCAATTGTAGGCCATAAACCCTGAGACACATGAGCGAGAACATAGGGAATCATGGCTATAGAGAGTGCTGTCCAATCGCTGAATATCTTTTTTAAAGCGAAGAATAGAAAGCCACGGAAAAAAAATTCTACCATTGAAAAATAAGCAAGGAGTAATGCAAGAAAAACGCAGAAAGCGACTACACTCTTTCTCGGTTCAGGCATGCCATAAGGATCTGAAAAGGCATCATATATAGAAGGAAACAAAAAACGGGCTGCCGCGAACAAAATCAGAAGGGAAACAAGATAAAGCATCAAAATTTTCACACCAAAGCATAAATTTTCTCCAAATCGCACTCCATAATCGCGCAGGCTTTGTTTTGTAATGATGATCCAGAAACATGGTATTAAACATAGCCACAAAGCGGACGAGGCGAAAATTTTTAGGAAATTCAGACCGCCCTCAGGATTTTCAAAAATAACAGACGACAATTTTTTGAATGCGATTTTTAATTTTCCCGTAAAAGTTCCGCCGGCGGGCGTGAGGCAACTGTCCAAACAGAAATGAAACAAACGAAGAAACACGCCACAAGCGACACAACAGAGACAGCCGCAAAGGCATCATAAGAGGGGTCAAAATGTGAAAACTGCTCCATGAGAATATTCCGTAGCGCTGTCTGGGTAAGAGCTGCGGATAACACGAACCCGAGGACAAGTCCGGGAACGCAGATAAGAAAATACCGCAAGGCGAAGATTAATGCCACCTTTTCTTTCGTATAGCCAGCAACCAGCGCGACCGCGATATCCTTTTTCCTTTCCCAAACGGTAAGAACAATGAAATTTACGATGCCGAACGCGACAACAAATAGAAGAAGGATGAAAACAGCGATTGAAAGGCGCGACAAACGGGTCATTGTCCGGACCATCTTCTCATATTGGTTTGCTTTCACATTGTATAACTTGGTATAATCATCCGAAACTCTCATAAGGTAATGAATAATTTCTTCAACCGTAGATTTAAGATAAAGAAGTTCCTTCACACCGAAATATGTTTGCTCGTCCCACGCCAGCCAATATGAGCCTTCCTGGAAATTTGAAACAGAAGATTTGGGAATGATTACACTGCATGCTGCGTTTTCTAAATCTTTGAACTTTCCAACGATTCTGTGTTCTACGCATAAAAAATCTTTAGGCTGGGAGCATATTTTTAGTTTATCACCGACTTTGCGATCTTTGTAATCTGCAATGTCATTAAAATCTGCTGCGATGATCGCAGAGGCTGCTCTTTTTTCATGATCTTCAGCGGTAAGGTTGCGCCCTTCAAGCAAATATTGCTTTTTTTTACTCCCCAGTAGGAAATCGTCAACTGACATAGCGCATGTAGGAAGTTCATGATACCGTATTTTTCCCCGATCTTCATCATAGAAAGGATAATACATAATATAAGGCGACACAGAAAATGCATAATCAATATTGTCGTTCTGAATCTTCAATGCCTTAAGGTGTTTATATTCGTAAGCGTCCTCAACATCAAATTGCTCCCATTTCATATCTCCAAACTCGTGAAGAATGCTTTTCCGTGTGGCTTCAATAGCGGAGACTACGAATGTGGCAGGGCAGATGCTTATGGCAATGAACAGGACGAAAGAAACAAAACGGAAGGTACCGGGCTTACGAAGTTTTTTCATCCTTTATTAGGTGCCCCTCCTCAAGAAAGATTGTCCTCGTTGGTTGGACGCGATCCTCATAACTGTGAGTTACAAGAAAAATCATTTTGCCATTGCTGTGCAACTCTTCCATAAGATGGATCAGCGCGCCGGCAGTGATGTCGTCCAAATTGCTGAAAGGCTCATCCGCAAATATTATCTCAGGCTCTTTGACGAGGGCTCTTGCAAAAACAGCCCGCTGACGCTCACCACCTGATAGAGTTCTTATGTCCTGCCGCGCAAGACCTTCAATTCCTACCCTTTCTAAAACTTCCATCGTCCTTCTTTCCTGTTCGCGTCTGGACATACGCCGCATTTGAAGTGGGAGGGAGACATTGTGAAAGAGATCGCCGGGCACCAAGTGAAATATCTGGAAGACAAAACCTATTCGTCGGTTTCTGAGTTCTGCCATTCGCTGGCTTGCATAAAGCCGGGCATCTATGCCAAGCACTGATGCCGAACCTGATGTGGGCGCGTCTAACCCGCCTGCCAAGTTAAGCAATGTCGTCTTGCCTGCGCCCGATCGACCTTTCAAACAAACAAATTCACCTCTCTCAACTGTCAGGTTCACTTTATCCAGTGCGGTTTTCAGACTGCCTCCGGAAAAGAACACCTTTGAAACATCTCTCAACTCTACCATTATTTACCTCAACGGTGTTTTAATTTTTGCCGGGTCAACAATCAGCGCATCTGCTTTTCGGGAAAAAATCGCGGTTCTCATTCTTGCGAAAAAATTACCTGTAGTTGGAATGTTAGTCGTTTCAGGAGGACCGGCAAATTTCACGAACAACCTTCCATCCTGTGTTGGAACTGTTTCGTTAACACTCACATTGTATCCGATGCGCTTTGTCTCCCTTTTTCCCATGTCATAAATAAACATCCCTTGATTTTCTAAATTCAAAAACACTATAATCTTTCCAAACCGAAAAGGGCATAAAATTTCTTCACCTAAAAAACTGGCATCTATCAGTTTTTTAGTTCTTGTTCCATCTATTGAATAACGATATATTCCTTTCGTTATAATAATATTATAAAAAGTTTGTGGTTTTTCTAAGTCTTTCCTTTTGAAATCCTGTAGCTCGTCATATGTATAATGTATTTTTTTTATTTCATTTAAAACACATATAACTGATTCGTTGTCAAACCAGTT
>JBFMBQ010000103.1:0-3828 GCA_040755115.1 bacterium | reverse complement strand
AATTTTTTAGGCACGGATTACACAGATTTCTTGGATGGGAGATGGTAGACGGGAGATGGTAGACGATTTAAATCATCTACCATCTTACTTCTCCCTTCTCCCATCTGCCATTAATCTGCGCAAAATCAGCGTAATCTGCGTCAAAAAAAATTATCATTTTCCCATACATACACTTTTTGCACTGGAATCAAGCATGCCTTGCCCCTACATCAGTGTAAATCCGTGTTCATCTGTGGTTCATTTTAATCGCCCGAAAGGCGTTAATTTGACTGGAAAAACTGACTGCTTTGTGTAGAATATAAAGCAACTGATTTGTGAAAGTCGTGATATTTTTTTATAAATGCAGCAATGAGAGATTTTTTTGATTGAGAATAAATGAAAGGATTGTGGCTTTTGAGATGACACCAACAATGGTTTCGCAGACACCCGCGGCAATTGCGGAAGCAGTAAATAAGATGAACGCAGAGATAGAAAAGGTAATAGTCGGGCAGAGGGAAGTAATAGAAGAAATCCTCATAGGACTTTTTTCACAGGGACATATTCTGCTGATCGGCGTGCCTGGACTTGCAAAGACGCTGCTCGTGAAGACCATCGCCGGCATACTTGACCTGAAGTTCAGCCGCATACAGTTCACGCCCGACCTTATGCCGTCCGATATTACCGGCACCGAAATCCTTGAGGAGATGGAAGACCGCCGCCGTGCCTTCTGCTTCCTTCAGGGACCGATCTTTGCGAATATCATACTTGCCGACGAGATCAACCGCACGCCGCCGAAGACGCAGGCTGCGCTGCTTCAGGCGATGCAGGAATATCAGGTTACCTCGGCGGGGAGAACTTTTCCGCTGGAGCAGCCGTTTTTTGTGCTTGCCACGCAGAACCCGATAGAGCAGGAGGGGACATACCCGCTGCCGGAGGCGCAACTTGACCGCTTTATGCTGAATGTGAACATTGATTATCCGCCCGAAGAAGATGAAGTGGCTATTGTGAGAAACACCACCGCCTCCGTTGAGCCGAAACTTAAGCCTGTTCTGACGCGCGATGAGATTTTAGCCATTCAGAAGATAGTGCGCACCGTCCCGATTGCGGATTATGTGATCAAGTATGCGGTTACACTTGTAAAGAACACGCGCCCTGTGGTTGCCGGTGCGCCTGAATTTATAAGGCAGTGGGTCAGTTGGGGCGCCGGGCCGCGTGCGACGCAGCATCTTGTGCTCGGCAGCAAGGCGCGTGCGCTGATACACGGCAGGAATGCGGTCGCAGTGGAAGATATACGCGCACTTCTGCCGTCCACGCTTCGCCATCGCATCATCCCGAATTTTTCCGCTGAGGCTGAAGGCATTAAGCCTGATTATCTTATTAATAGACTTCTTGAAGAATTTCCGCCTGACAGGGGGAGATTGAAATGACAAATGACAAAATCCAAATGTCAAATTTTTATCCACTAATTTCACTAATTTTCACTAATTAAAATATGACAAAAAGATCGGAAGTAATATACGGACCATCACTACTGACCGAGCAGGATATTTACCTTTTCAAGGAAGGCAGCCATTTCAATCTTCACGAGAAACTCGGTTCACATCTGTTTGAGGTTGATGGAAAAGAAGGCGTTGTTTTCGCTCTGTGGGCGCCGAATGCAGAAAGGGTCTCGGTGATCGGGAACTTCAACGGGTGGAACCCGGAGAAGCACCCATTAAAGCCGCGCTGGGACGACTCGGGAATATGGGAAGGTTTCATACCGGGCATTAAAAAAGGTGAACTTTACAAGTATCACATTGTTTCCAGATACAACAACTACAGCGTTGAAAAAGGCGATCCGTTTGCATTGTTCTGGGAGATTTCACCGCGCACGGCATCGGTTGTCTGGGAACTGAATTACGACTGGGGCGATACCCAGTGGATGGGCACGCGCGGGGGACACAACAGACATGATTCGCCCATCTCTATCTACGAGGTGCACCCCGGCTCGTGGCGCAGAGTGCCTGAAGAAAACAACCGTTACCTCAGATACCCTGAACTCGCAGACCGCCTCGTTGAGTACATCAAGGAAATGGGTTTCACACATGTTGAATTTCTTCCCCTTATGGAACACCCGTTTTATGGTTCGTGGGGCTATCAGACCATCGGCTACTTTGCACCGACGAGCCGCTACGGCACACCGCAGGAATTTATGAGTCTTGTTGATGTCTTACATCAGGCTGGCATCGGTGTCATACTGGACTGGGTGCCATCGCATTTCCCCTCGGACGGACACGGTCTGATTTACTTTGACGGCACACATCTCTTTGAACACAAAGACCCACGGCAGGGCTTTCATCCCGATTGGCAGAGTTACATTTTCAATTACGGCAGGAACGAGGTGCGCAACTTCCTGATAAGCAGCGGAATGTTCTGGCTTGAAAAATATCATGCAGACGGTCTCAGGGTTGATGCTGTCGCCTCTATGCTCTATCTGGATTATTCAAGAAACAATAGTGAATGGGTCCCCAACCAGTTCGGCGGTCGCGAGAATCTGGATGCGATCTCCTTCATCAGGCGGTTCAACGAAGTGGTTTACGGGAAATTTCCTGATATTATGTCGGTTGCGGAGGAATCAACTGCCTGGGCGATGGTCTCGCGACCTGTTTATGTCGGCGGGCTGGGATTCGGGATGAAATGGAAGATGGGCTGGATGCACGACACACTTGAATATTTTTCCAAAGACCCTATCCACCGTAAGTATCATCACAACGATCTAACCTTCAGCATGTGCTATGCCTTTTCAGAGAATTACATACTGCCGCTCTCGCATGACGAGGTCGTTCACGGCAAAGGCTCGCTCCTCGGCAAGATGCCGGGCGATGAATGGCAGAGGTTCGCAAATATGCGCCTTCTGTTAGGTTATATGTTCTCGCATCCGGGCAAGAAACTACTCTTTATGGGCGGTGAATTCGGGCAGTATTCCGAGTGGAACCACGACAATAGTCTTGACTGGCATCTACTTGATTACCCGATACACAGATTGTTGAAAAGGTGGGTTCAGGATTTGAATAGAGTATACCGTTCAGAGCCGTCAATGTATGAGAGAGATTTTGAGCCTGACGGCTACCAGTGGGTTGATTTCAAAGACCACGAAAACTCTATATTGAGTTATATCAGGAAAGGGAAATCGGGGAAAAGCATGATGCTTTTTGTGTGCAACTTCACACCTGTGCCACGCCACAATTACCATGTAGGTGTCCCGTCGGGCGGCTTCTGGAAGGAAGTGCTGAACAGCGATGCGAAGGAATACGGCGGTTCAGGGCAGGGCAATTTCGGCGGGGTAGAGGCAAGCCCTGTTCCATTTCACGGCTATCACCACTCGTTGTCACTCACATTGCCGCCGCTGGGAATGATCGCATTAAAATCCCCCGAATAAAAAACAGAATTGTTTATACTGAGTTGCAATCAAAGATTTATTTTTAGACGCAGATTGACGCAGATTTGCGCGGATTTTTATATTGATAAGTTCATTCTTGAATGCGAATTAGTTAAGTATTTCATGCTGCCGTTAGTAAATCTATTTTCCGTGTTTCTGAACTTCAGTGGTTCCGTGGTTATCTTTTAATTTTTCCCGGTTTTGTAAGTTGTGAAGGGGCAAAGAGTTTTTTGATCTCTGCCTCGGTGAGCAATTTTTTACGGCGTATCACCTGAAGGATGGTCTCTCCCGTGCGTTCTGCCTCTTTCACTACTTCGGCAGCGTTGGAGTAGCCAATTATTGGATTGAGCACGGTAGCGAGTCCCTGCGAGATTTCAAAATAATGCCGACACCGTTCGGGACGGGGCTTGATGCCGTCAACGCAGCGTTCA
>JBFMBQ010000102.1:0-2312 GCA_040755115.1 bacterium | reverse complement strand
TTTCTCAAGCCCCACCTTTCCCTGCGCCTCAATATTCCACGGAGGCACAAGCAGGGTGGGACGCTCTTTCGTGAGATGTGCAAATTCTGCCATCCGTTCCTGGCTTGTTGCAAGCACGCAGTTGTGAGAAATAACAAGTATTTTCATTTTTCAAGTGCGTTGTTGGTTCAAGGTTACACCTTGAACCCAAATGCCGAAAATTAGTAACATTTTAGTCATGTGAAGCGCTGTAGGGCGCGATCTCCGCATCGCGCCGAATACTATTACCCATTTTATACCTAAATTGGGCGATTTCATCTATGATATTGTTTCATCTAATGGGTGATCAATTTGGAGTGCGACATCACGATGTCGCTTTCATTTACGGCGATATATCGCCGTCCGAGAAAAGTGGTGAAATATCAACGCACTCCAAATTATTCATCGTTAAAAATCGTCCAATTTAGGTTGAAATTATTTCGCCACTCCCCCTTTCACCCCATTCCCCCTTTTCTCCCCTTGTATGAATCATTCTATTTTTATTTTGCCCACGAAAACACAGAAAAATAAATTATCAAATATAATGATGAACCCATCATTTTATCCCCAGATACCAGAGGATACGCCGCCTGAAAAACGATATTCTTTCTTTGCAACGCTCCCGCATGGATGGAATTAATATATAGATTATCGTAAAGATTGGTAAGCGAAAAAATGCTCCGACAAGGTCAAGCAGATAGACCAGAGGAATAGAATACAAACCATAGTGCTTCCTGAAATAAAGAATCTGACTGCGATGAAAATTATCAAATGCGCTGTATCCCTCAACTTGCGCAGCGCCCCCGCCGTAGTGAATGATCTGCGCCTCCGGAAAAAACACCACCTTCCACCCCGCCTCCCTCACACGCTTGCACAAGTCCGCATCCTCGCTGTAAGTGTAAAACCGCTCGTCAAGATACCCCGCACGCTCAATTACATCCCGCGGAAACATCATCGCTGCACCGCTCACAAACGGCACCTCCCGAACAGCGTTGTGATCCCATCTCTTATAGCCCCCGATATAAGTTACTCCCGAAAATATACTGCTCAAAAAAAATGTATCAAAGAACAAAACCGACAGCGTCGGCAGCCGATAGCACGAACGCTGTAAACTCATATCAGGATTTAGAATCTTGCAGCCGAGTACCCCAATATCAGAATGCCCCTTAATAAAATTTGCCATCCGATCAAAACATCCCGGCAGCACGACCGTATCATCGTTCAGCAGCACAATCCATCTGCCGCGCGCCTCACACATAGCACGGTTGTGATTTGTGGAAAAACCTTTCCGCCCAGTGTTCAGTATAAGTTGCACACCAGGAAATTTATCTCTTACCACATCAACACTTCCATCCTCTGAACAATTGTCAGTTACGATTATCTCAAAGGCAGTCTCCTTTGTCCCCTCGTATATTGAACGAAGACACGGCTCCAGTAAACTCCGATTGTTTGAATTGACGATTGAAATGGTCAAATCCGGCGTAATAGTATCACGCATAAAATGACTCGTATCTCTCTCTTACTGTGTTTTCAGTCTTCAGAACGCCCTTCTGTCCGCAGGCAATCAAGATATGATTGCAGCAGAATCGTTGCCGCTATCATGTGTTCGCTTTCCTTTTTTTTCTTCCCTTTGCCTCTCAAAATATCACTCGCCTGCCTGGATGTATATCGCTCATCCCACAAAACGCAGTCAATCTTGAGTATATCTTTCAGTCCCTCCGCTTCTTTGCGGCTTTTCCTGCCTTCTTTCCCCTCTTCGCCCCTAATATCAAGTGGATGACCGATAACTATTTTTTCCACATGGTAATCCTCAACAATCTTTTTTAGTTCTTGAAAAAATTTTTCCCCTTTCTCAAGCACTGTGCACGGAAACGCTATCCGCCCCGATTCATCGCTTATCGCAGCGCCGATGTGTCTTTCGCCTAAATCCAGCGCAAGTATTCTCATTCAGTATCTATTCTTATCTTTCCTGATGTAATGTCAACTGTAAAATGACTGGTGAATCCACCTCGTTTTTTATCCCGCACTTTAAGGTTGACGCAACATCAGTCCCCTGTCAATCCGCACAACAATGATGAACCACGAAATCTAAACCTGATTCCTGTGAAAAAATCTTTATAAACTGCTTAAACTTCCATCTCTGAACCTTGAACTTTGAAATTCTTATGACATTTGATCCTTGACATTTGACATTTAACCCTTTCTCCCCTTTCCCCCTTCTCCCCCATTTCTTCCCCATTCCGCAATCCCCAATTCGCCATTCCGCACTCCCCATTCCCCATTCCGCACTCCGC